>CANPNN010000007.1 GCA_947575475.1 uncultured Pseudoflavonifractor sp. | reverse complement strand
GGCAAATCCGTCCAGCCCCGTCCCCGGCTGCATGGCGGCAGTGACGGCGCAGATCCGTTGATCCTTTTCCGCCAGACCGCAGAGAGCTTCCCCAAAGACGGAGGAAAAATTATCTCCCCCCGGCGACAGAGCCTTTCCCGTATCGGGATCAAACTTCCCCACCCCGTGGAAGCGGTCCGGCTCCGCCTCGGCGGGGGCGTACCCTTTCCCCTTCACCGTGCGGACATGGAGGAGCACCGGCCCCTCCAGCTCTTTCGCGTACATCATCAGCCGGGTCAGCCCTCTCACGTCATGGCCGTCCACCGGGCCCAGGTAGGTGAAGCCCATGTCCTCAAAAAGGGAACAGGGCAGCAGAGTTTCCTTCACGGCGGTCTTGATCTTGTGAGTCACTTTGTAGATATGCCGGCCCAGGGAGAAGGCCTGCATCACCCGCCGGTAGCCCTTTTTGAAGCTGAGGTACTGGGGCTTCAGCCGTTGCCGGGCCAGGTGCTCGGCAACCCCCCCCACGCTCTGGGTGATGGACATGCCGTTGTCGTTGAGAATGACCAGCAGCCGCTCCCCGCTGTCCCCGGCGTCAGAGAGGCCCTCGTAGGCAAGCCCTCCCGTGAGTGCGCCGTCTCCCAAAAGGGCCACAACATGGTAGTCCTTTCCCAGCAATGTCCGGGCACGGGCCATGCCCACCGCCGCCGACACCGCCGTGGAGGCGTGGCCTACAGTAAAAGCGTCGCAGACGCTCTCCCCCGGCTTAGGGAAACCGCTGATCCTGCCAAAGGTCCGCAGGGCCTCCATGGCCTCGTTCCGGCCGGTAAGCATCTTATGGCAGTAACATTGGTGCCCCACATCAAAGACGATGCGGTCTCGCTCCGGAGAAAAGACCCGGTGAAGAGCAACCGTCAGCTCCACCGCCCCCAAGTTGGAAGCCAAGTGGCCCCCCTGCCGGGAAACCACCTCCACCAAACGCTGCCGAAGCTGAGCGCAAAGAGCCTCAGCTTCGGCGTCGGTAATGAGATGTAGATTTTGGGGGATATTCAGCAAGGCTCCCGCCCTCTTTCTTTGGGAATAAAAAGCTCTTTCAGCGGGTAAAGAACCACCCTCCGCCCCATCCGATGGCCGCTCCCAGCACAGCGCCCATAAAGACCTGGAGCGGGGTGTGGCCGATCAGCTCCTTCAGCGCCCGGTCAAACAGCTCCTCGGGCTTCATTTGATTCCAATGCTCCATCATATAATTGAGTATCTTGGCCTGCTCCCCCGTCTCCCTGCGGACATTAAAGGCGTCGTACATCACCACCAGAGCGATCCCGGCGGCAATGGCAAACAAGGGCGAACCCCAACCGTAAAGATAGGCGATCGAGGCGGCTGTGGCGCAGACGAAGGCCGAGTGGGAACTGGGCATCCCACCGCTGGAAAGGATGTGCCGCCAATTCCACCGCCGCTCGGTAACGAGCACCACGATAAGTTTCAGGATCTGGGCGGCCGCCCAGGCCATGATGGCCAGATTCAGGATCAAATTCCCGGTCAGGAAATCCACTACGTTCTGCATCCGCGTCCCTCCTCAGTTGGTGCGGCCCACCAGGACCAGGGCCAGTTCCCGCAAGAACCAGGGATCGGCAAAGCCGTCCAGAGCCTTGACAGCCTCATCTGTGAGCCGCTCCACCATCTGTCCGCACTCCTCCAGCCCCTTCAGCGTGACAAAGGTGGTCTTCTCCTCCTCCGCGTCGGAGCCGACAGTCTTGCCCAGACTGGCTGTGTCCCCGGTCACATCCAGCATGTCATCCCGGATCTGGAAGGCCAGACCCAACTTTTGGGCATAGCGGCGCAGGGCAGACCGCTCCGTCTCTCCCGCCCCGGCTATGATACCGCCCATCTCGGCGGCGGCGGCGATCAGCGCGCCCGTTTTCAGCTGTTGCAATTCCTCCACATCGGGCATAGAAAGGGATCGCCCCTCCCCCGCCATGTCCAGGATCTGGCCTCCCACCATCCCGGCGGCCCCGGCGGCCCGGGCCAAACAGAGGGCCGCCTCCATCCCCCGAAGGGGTTCTCCTTCCTTCGCCCCCTCCAGCATCGTCTCGAAGGCGGCGGTGAGCAATCCGTCCCCCGCCAGCACCGCAGTAGCCTCCCCAAATACCATGTGGTTGGTGGGCTTGCCCCGGCGCAGCTCGTCATTGTCCATACAGGGAAGGTCATCGTGGATCAGAGAGTAGGTGTGGATCATCTCCACCGCGCAGGCGAAGGGCAAAGCCCTCTCTGCCGTCCCGCCGCAGAGGCGGCAGGCCTCTATGGTCAGGATGGGCCGCAGCCGCTTTCCCCCGGCCAGAAGGCTGTAATTCATCGCGTCATATATATCCGCATGGGGAGTGCAGCCCCGGAAAACGCCCTGCAGGGCCTCCTCCACCAGTTCCCTGTCCGCGGTAAACTGTTCCTGAAATCTCACAGCTCCATCTCCTCCATTGGCTCCTCCACCGGAGAGCCGTCCGCGGCAGAGATCAGCTTGGCCACCTTCTGTTCCGCCTTGTCCAGGGCCTGGGAGCACTGTTTCATCAGGGCCGTCCCCTCCTCAAAAAGCCCCATGGCCTCCTCCAGGGGGACGTCCCCCTTCTCCAGACCCGCCACAATGGTCTCCAGCCGGGCCATCGCCTCCTCAAACGTGGGCTTCTTCGCAGCCACCGGGATCACTCCTTTCCTTCACTTCACAATGGATCTGTCCGTCGGCAAGCCGCAGCTCCAGCCCGTCGCCCGGCTTCACATCCTTCACCGACCTCACGATCCCCCCCGGGCCTTCCGCAATGGAATACCCCCGCCCCAGTACCCTCAGGGGGCTCAGGGCGTCCAGCCCCGCCGCCAGGCGGGCCATATCCTTCCGGCGGCCGCCGAGAGTTGTATTCATGGCATAGCCCAGCCGCTCCCGCCAGCGCTCCAGAAGGGCCCGGCGGTCTCTGACCCAGCTCATGGGATCCCGGAGCATCCGGCTCCGGGAGGCCCGGTCCAAAAGGACCCTGGCCTCCTTGATCTGCCGCTCCACCGCCTTGCCCATCCGCTGCTCCAGATGGTCCAGCAGCTCATACTGCTCGTTCTGGTCGGGGACCGCCAACTCCGCCGCGTTGGAGGGGGTCGCGGCGCGCAGGTCGGCCACAAAGTCTGCAATGGTCACGTCAGGCTCGTGGCCCACGGCGGAAATGACGGGGATCTCAGAGGCATAGATGGCTCTCGCCACCCTCTCGTCGTTAAAACACCACAGGTCCTCCATAGACCCTCCGCCCCGGCCGGTGATGATAAGATCGGCAAGGCTCCGGCTGTTGATCCAGGCGATGGCCCCCGCGATCTCCGCCGGCGCCTCCGCCCCCTGGACCCGGCAGGGCGCCACATAGACCCGGGCCATGGGCCAGCGGGCTCCCAGCACCCGGATCATATCCCGGACCGCCGCTCCCGCAGGGGAGGTCACCAGGGCAATGCGCCCGGGAAACCGGGGGATGGGCTTTTTGTGGCTCTCATCGAAAAGGCCCTCCCTCTCCAGCTTCGCCTTGAGCTGTTCAAAGGCCAGATGCAGATCCCCCATCCCATCGGGATTCATAGCGGCGGCATAAAGCTGATACTGCCCGTCCCGGGGAAATACCGTCACCCGTCCGAAAACGGTGACCATCATACCGTTCTGGGGCCGGAACCGAAGGGTCGCCGCCTCCCGCCGAAACATGACACAGCGAAGACTGCCCGACTCGTCCTTCAAAGAAAAGTAATGGTGGCCCGAAGGATACACCTTGTAATTAGACAGCTCTCCCCGGACAAAAAGCCCGGAGAGAGTCACATCGGCGTCCAGCAGGCCCTTCACATGGCCGTTGAGCTGGGACACCGAAAAAACCGGATACTGCATGGGCCTCCCCCCTTCTCAGCGGCCGACCAGGCCCAAAACTCACGGTTGCTCGTCTCTCCAAAGCTCCTTGGCGATCTGGGCCGCGATCTCCCGGAAGGATTCCCGGATGGCCGCCCGTACCGCCATACGGATCACCAGATAGAGGGCCGCCATCCCCAGCAGTACAATGGCCAAAACAGCCAGCCAGCTCATCACGAACTCATTCATTGCACTCTCTCCTTTGTGTTCCCATCAGCCGATGGGCCAAGATCGCCACTCCCATGGCGTTATCTGTAGCATACCGGGGCTGGGCAAAAATTCCCCGGCAACTCTCCGTCAAAATATACCGCAGGCGGCGATTGGAGGCCACCCCGCCCGAACACAGCAAGGGCAGTCCGGGAAAGCGGTCCTGGGCCTCCGCCGTGGCCCGACGGACCGCGTCGGAGACGGTATTCATCACGAACCGGGCCACCTCGGCAGGGGCAGTCCCCTTCTCCACCAAAGTCTTGACCTGATTCTCCACCCCGGACAGGGAGAAGGCCATATCCTCCACCTTCACCCGGAACCGCTCCTCTGCCGCAGACTCCTCCGAAAGCTCGTCCAGGGCCTTTCCCGCGGGAAATCCAAGCCCCAGCAGAACTCCGGTACGGTCAATGAGCTGTCCCGCCGAAATGTCGGTGGTGCCCCCCAGCTTCTCCGCCTTTACATTGGCCCCGTCAGGCTCCACATAGAGAAGCTCGGTGGTACCTCCGGAGAGATGCCAGGCCAAAAAAGGAGCGTCCAGAAGTTCCTGCCGCCCCGCGGACCAGGCCGCTGCCGCCAGATGCCCCTGCTGGTGGGAGACTTCAAAAAAAGGGACGCCCAAAAGGGCGGCCGCGCTCCGGCCCAAACTCTCCCCCGCCCGGAAGCAGGGCATGTAGGAACCCTCCACCGCCCGGGGACGGGTGGAGGCGGCCACAGCGGCAATATCCTTCAGCACACCCGCGGCCCTCAGCTCCCGGATCCGGTCCGGCAGCGCTTTTACATGCTGAAAAAGCGCTGCCGACTGGCGAAGCCCCAGCTCCCCGGGCCGGACCTCCAGCAGCTTACCTGCATTGTACCCCCCCTCCCCGTCATAGACGGCGGCGGAGGTGGTGTAGTTGCTGGTATCCAGCCCTAAAACGGTCACTCCTCCCCCTCCGGGGCGTCAAACACATCCGCCGGGGGAGGGGCAGTGGGCTCCGGCAACGGCTCAGAACGGACAAAGGAACCCAAAATACCGTTGACAAAGGAGGCCAGCTCCGGCTCCTCATAGTGCTTGGTCAGCTCCACCGCCTCGTTGATGGCGGCGGCGTTGGGCACATCCTGCATGTAGAGGATCTCATACATACACACCCGGAGGATGGCCACCACCACCCGGGGGATCCGGGCAAAATTCCAACCGATGGCATATTTTCCGATGTACCCATCCAGCTCAGACGAGTGAAGCTCCACCCCCTTGACCAGGGTCGTGATGTACTCCCGCTGTCCCACGTTGGGAAATTCCGCGTACAGAGGCTCCTCCCTGCCGATGGTCTCAAACACCGGCCGCTTCAGGGCCTGGGCGAGCAATTCTTCCGCGCTCCCCCCTGAAAAACCCAGCTCAAACACGAAATGGACGGCTAATTCTCTGGCATTGCTTCTTGTCATAGGGATCCCTCCCGAGGGTCTATCTGCCCATTTTTAGGGTATCCACTATTATACACTCCTTTATGCAAAAAGAAAAGCCCCAAATCAGACCTCACGCAAAAAATATCAGGCCCGGAGAGGATCTCCTCTCCAGGCCTGCGTGCTCTCTGTTTTTTCTTACTTGCTCTTTTTCGGGGCCGGAAAAGCCACCCCCGTCACATGGACGTTCACCGCCGAAACGGTGAAGCCGCTGGCATTCACGATGGCGTCGCCCACGGCAGTCTGGACCGCCTTGGCCGACTCCTGCACCGAGAAACCGTACTTCACCAGTAGGGAGATGTCCACCGTGACGGCGCTCTCCTCCACCGTGACCCGGACCCCGCGGCTCAGATTTCTTCTTCCCGCCAAAAGCTCGGCAAGATCGCCGCCCAAATTCCCCGCCAGACCGCCGACGCCCTCCACCTCCAGGGCGGCGGCCGCGGCGGTCACCGCCAGCACGTCCTCCGAAATGTGGATGCTCCCCAGCTGGTCAGGGCAGGAGATGTACTCTTTTCCTTCCGCCATAGCATTTTCGCTTCCTTTCCTGTGGTCGTTCATGGATGGTTATCCTCATTGTACCACAGAAACGGAAAATTACAAACATATTTTTTTACTCTGCCCAAGTTTTTCCTCAGCCCTCCGCCCCGATGATCTTGATCTGGCTGGCGGGCACCCCGGTCTCGTCCATCACGATCTCTGTGATCCGGGCCACGTCGGCGTCCTGAAGCCCTTGCCCGTCAGAGGACACCACCACCGATACGCCTCCCTCGCTGATAAACGCCACGCAGTCTGTGTAACCTTTGGCGACGACCAGGTTTTCGATCTGAGCCTCCGAGACGGTGGAGGCGGCCAGAGTCTCAATGGCGGCCCCCGCGTCAGCCTTGGCCGCCTCCTCAGAGGCGTCGCTGTTCAGCGTCTCCTGCAGCATCCCCAGGGCGCTGTCCCGGGCCTGCTGGCGGTTGAGGCGGGCGGTGGAGAAGTAGCCGGTGGTGGGCTTTGCCGCCTCGTCCGGACCGGCGCTCTCAGCGGGGGCGGCGGAGGCCGCCGGCAGCAGGGGATCGTTGGTCCTCCCGCCTACCAGGGCCGTCTGGCCCAAGGTCTTCCCCGCATCCACCTCATCCTGCTGATAGGACCAGTTGAGATAGACCGCCACACAGACAAAGAGGACGATGGCGGCCACCACCGCGTTGCGTTTCCAGAGTTTCATACGTTTTTCCTCACTTTCCCTTACAAATCGAAATTTTATCCGCCCTCAGCCCCGTCAGGGCAGAGACCGCTTCATAAAGCGCCAGCTTTACCTGGGGATCGTCCCCTCCGGGGCATACCACCAAAGCCCCCTGGTACACCGGCCCCAGCTCCTGGAGCACCGCCGGCTCCTGATATCCCGCGCCCTTCGAGAGAAGGATGGTGGAACTCTCCCGGCTCACGCGGCTGTCCTCCTCGGTGGCGCTGCCGTCCTGGGCCAGGACCTGCCGCGGTCCGCCCTGAAAAGTGAGCACCACCGTCACATCCCCCGCCCCCTCCACCCGGGAGAGGGCCTTTTCCAGCTTCCGCTCCATCTCGTCCACCTGGAACAGATCCCTGCCGGGGCTCTCCTCAGGAAAGGCCTCCCCCGTCTCCTCCGCAGGCCAGGCCAGCAGGACCGCCCCTATCAGGGCCACCAGCAGGACATATTTATACCTTCCCAGAACTCCGGCCACCTTTTTGAGCCACTCGCTGCCTTTCATGTTCCCTCCTCCCGGAAACTCTGCCGCTGGGCGGGGATGCCGAGTTCCTCCTCCACCGCCTGGGAGAGCGCCTTTTTCTGTTGGGCCGTCCATTCCCCGGAGATCTCCGCCTGCCAGGGCACGGGCCAGCCTGAACCGTCCTCGGCCACTTCCACCTCCACCCTGCAGGAAAATCCCAGGGACTGGCCTTTGTCCACAATATATGCGCCCGCTTTTTGGGCTATGAGAATTTTCATTGCCTCTTCCCCGCTTTGGGCCGCCTCCTCCACCAGTCCCGGGTCCGGAGCGAGGGATACCCCCTTCGGCAGCTCCCCATTCCAACTCGTCAAGGGTCTGACCGCCGCCAACAGGAGCACCAGCCCCCCCGCCAGCCGCCCGATTTTTTTCACAGTCCCCTCAGGGGTGAGGGCCTGGGCCAGGGATACCGCCAGCGCAGCGGCAGTCACCCCCAAAAGCCAGGTTTTCAGTCCCGTCATCCCACCACCGTCCTTATGGATGTAATGAGCGCCACATAGAGGATCATCCCTCCCCCGCCCACCATCCCCAGGATCAGGGCAAAGGCGGAGCCGATGCTGTCGATAAGTCCCGCAATAGGCCCCGGCAGCATGGTAGCGGTAAGGGCTGCGGCGCATTTATAGACCAGATAGTGGATCCCCAGATACAGAAAGGGAGAAAGGCAGATGGCCAACACCGCCAAAAGTCCTACCACCCCCACCGTACCTTTTAAGATCCCCGCCCCCGCCACCACCGCTTCCGCGGCGTCGGAGAGGATACCTCCCACCACAGGGATCATCCCCGAGATGGCGGTCTTGGCGGCCTTCTGGGCCATGGCGTCGGCATTTCCCGCAACCGCCCCGGTGACCGAGAGGTAGAGGACAAACCCGGTGATCAGCAGGCTGAGAAGACCGGTGGCCACCCATTTGAGAAGGGCTCCCAGCCGCCTCAGCCCATCGTTTCCCAGCGCCGCCCCGGCCGCCTGAGCCGCAATGTAGGCGTAGACCAAAGGGAGGATAAACCGGTCCACCAGCATCAGGAGCGATCCGAGAAAGAGAAGGACCGCCGCCTGTCTCGCCGCCGCCGCGGCCGGTGTCCCGGCAGCGGCGCAGGCCGCCGTCACCGTAGGCAGCAAAAGCTTGGAAAAGGCCTCCATCTCCTCCAGCGCCTTTCTCCCCAGCCCTAAAAGAACGCTGACGTCGGCGGCAGCTATCACGGTGACCGCCGCCGCGCCGGCCAGGCGCACCGGATCCAGACTTCCGCCCCCCAACTCCTCCCGCACCGCACCCGCAAGGCTGCATACCAGGGCTACCCCCAGAAGGAGCGTCCCGCTTTTCACCGCCCGGCGTAGGACCCCCTTGACCTCTCCCATCCCTCCGCTCAAAACCGCGCCGACCCCCTGGGCAAATCCGTTCCCGGACAGGCTCTCCACGTTCAGGTATCCATCCAGATAGGCCTCCGCCGCCCCCATGAACCCGTCCAGCCCCACCGCTTCGGAAAGCTCTTCGGCCTGAGCAAGGGGGGCAAAAACCACCACCACCGCCGTCATAAGAGCGATGACAAGGTATCGAATACCGCCTCTGCCAAGGGCAGGGCCGCCAGCAGCGCCAGAGCGGAGCCAGCCGTCTCCAAAAAGGCCGCCACGCCCCCCTCTCCCGCGTCCTTGCAGACCGCCGAAGCCAACCTGGTCACCAGCCCGATCCCCACCGTCTTCCAAACCGGCTTCCACACCCCGGGAGACAGTCCCGCAGTCCGGGCCAGAGAATCCGCCAGCCCCCGCACGGCGGCCAGCGAAGAGACCGCCTCCCCCAGAAGCGCCGCCCCCGCAGCCAAGGTCAAGACCAGGGCCAGCTCCGGGACCCGTCTCCGCAGGACCAGAGCGCACAGGGCCGCGCTCACCGCCAAAGCCGCTAATTTGAAAATATCCATGGTTTTTCACAGTCCAAACAGCCCCTTCACCAGATGGAAGAGGTCACTGATCTTCTGCACTACCATCATCAGCACCACCACCAGCCCCGCCAGAGTGGTCATCATGGCCTGCTCGTCCCGGCCGGACCGGGAAAGCACCTGGTTGAGCACCGAAACCAGAATGCCGATGGCCGCGATGCGAAAAATAAAATCCACGTCCATGTCAGGTCCTCATCCTCCATCTCTTCCGGTATCGATCCCCGCGTCTCATAACAGCAGGATCGTCATAAAGGCCCCCAGGGAAAGCCCCAGCGCGCCATAGGCCCTCCCCTTCCGGCTCAGCTCCTCCCGCAGGTGGGCCGCCCTGTGTTCCAGGACCGTCCGGGTCCGCTCCGCCGCCCTTCTCTGCTCCTCCCAGCCGCACCGGCCCAGGACAGAGCCTAAGCGGTACAGAGGCTCCAGATCCCCGGCGTCCAGCGGCCCCGCTCCCCGAGATATGCCCTCGGTCCAAAGCTGTTCAAAGGATTCCTCCCCCAGGCGGGAAAAACTGCGCCCCAGCTCCGCCATCACCTCTCCGGCAAGACCGGGAGCGCGCCGGGCCAGCTCCTCCAACAGCCAGGGCAGGTCGGGCAGCCGGAAGGCCAGCTCCCCCTCCAAAAGAGCCAGCGCGTCAGCCCAGCTCTCCAGAGCCGCGGCCCGGCGCTCCAGCTCCGCCGCCGCCTGCAGCCCCATCCAAAGCCCTCCCCCCGTGAGAAGGGCCGCCCCCATCAGCCTCCACATGGGGGCAGATCCTCCACCACATACCGCGGGGTTGTCCACCGCCGCAGGATCACCGCTTTTGCAAAGCCGCCCCGGGCCAGCAGCTCCCGGTACAGCGGCTTCCGCAGCAGGTCCTCCACCCCCTCAGCGTGGACGGTGGCCAGCAGCTTCACCCCGCAGTTCCCGCACTGCTCCAGGGCGGCACAGTCCTCAGGGGCGGTGACCTCGTCGCAGCAGAGGATCTGTGGATTCATGCCCCGCAGCAGGATCGTCAGCCCCTGGGCCTTGGGGCAGCCCTCCAGAACGTCGGTCCGCCCTCCCACGTCGAACTGGGGCCTTCCCTCCCAGAGCGCAGCCACCTCCCCCCGCTCATCGCAGAGCCCCACCCGGAAGGCGGCTCCCTGCACCCCGTCGGAGAGGAGCCGGACCAGATCCCGGAGCAGCGTGGTCTTCCCTCCCCCCGGAGGGGACAGGAGCAAGGTGTTTAGGAATTTCCCTTTACAAAGCAGCTCCGGAAGCACCTTCTCCCCGCAGCCGGGGACGGCATGTGCCACCCGAATATTCAAGGAAGACAGGCGCCGCAGGTTTTTCACCTGGCCGTCCTCCGTCCAAACGCTTCCGCACAGCCCCACCCGGTGTCCGCCCTTTACTGTATAGTATCCCCGCCTTACACTCTCCAGGGCGGTGTGGGCGCTGGCCCGGGTGGCGATCTCCAGCGTCAGCTCCAGATCCCGCCCTTCCACCGGGGACTGGGACAGGGGGAATTCATCCTCTCCGATCACCGCCGTCGGCGGTCGGCCCGAGCGCAGGCGGATCTCCTCCACCCGCCGCCGCACCAGGGGCGGCAGGGCCTGGGCCTCCCGGCGCAAAGCGGGGGGCAGCAGGGCAGCGGCCTCGTCAAATTCTTTCATATCGGTTCCCTCCTCTTTCGTGCTGAGACATATGTATGAAGGCGTGTCCCACTTTATGAATAAAAAAATAAAGCCCCACGGCTCGGGCTCTCCCATATTTTTTTCTCGAAAAGAATAACCGTTCCTCCTGCGGCGAAAACTACCAGCAGCCCAAGTGGTCCCACAGACAAATAAGGAGGTTTTTACTTTGAAACAACGTCTGTTCCGCCGGTCTCTGGCGCTGCTGTGCGCCGGAGCCATTTCTTTCGTTCTTCCTGCCGCCGCCCTGTTCGGCGGCGGCGACAGTGAGCCCGAGACCGTCAGCGTGGCCGCCTTCTCCAAAAATGGCCTCACCGACCGGGCCATCGCCTTTGATACCCAGGATTTCCGGGTCAACGGCGACGCCCAGCTCAGCTCCATCGTGGTCACCGCGCTCCCCGACCCCGCCGCCGGAGTCCTGACCATCGGCAGCCAGCCTGTGCTGGAGGGCAGCGAGGTGGCCCTTGCCGCCATCGACGGGCTGCGGTTCAATCCTCTCAACACCCCCATGCTCTCCGCCACATCCTTCTCCTTCACCCCCGTTTTTGCCGGGGGACTCACCGGAGAGGATGTGACTGTGGGCCTCTACCTGCTGGCCAGCGCCAACGAAGCGCCCATTGCGGAAAATCTCTCCCTGTGCACCTATAAAAATGTGGAGATCCAAGGCTCTTTTGCCGGAGTGGACCCGGAGGGGGACCTGCTCACCTTCCAGCTCATCAGCAAGCCCGCCCGCGGCGCGGTGACCCAGGCCCAGGACGGCTCCGCCGCCTTCACCTACACCCCCTATGAGAATAAGACCGGCAAAGACGCCTTCACCTATGTGGCCGTGGACTCCGTCGGCAACACCTCCGCCCCCGCCACCGTGACCATCAAGATCGAGAAGCAGAAAACCAAAGTGTGCTACTCCGACATGACCGGAGTGGAGGGCCACCGGGAGGCGGTGCGCCTTGCCGAGGCAGGACTTCTCATCGGAGAGCAGATGGGCAGCGAGTACCTGTTCCATCCGGAGCATACCCTGTCCCGCGCCCAGTTTACCGCCCTCGCCATGGCCGCCGCCGACCTGGACGTGATGAAGGAGGCCAGCCTCACCGGCTTTGCCGACGACGAGGCCATGGCCACCTGGGCCAAGCCCTTTGTGTCCTCCGCCCTGCGCTCCGGGGTGGTCCAAGGCTCCCTTGACCCGGAGGGCCGGGTGGTCTTCCAGGCCGACGCCCCCATCACCGCCGCCGAGGCTGCGGTACTGTTAAACCGCGCTCTCCGGGTCACCGACGTGGCCGAGACCTTCATTCCCACCGACGACGCAGCCCCCGCCTGGTGCGCCCAGGCCGTGGCCAACCTCAGCAGCTGCAATGCCCTGCCCGCCTCAGCCACCCTGTCCGCGCCCCTCACCCGCGCCCAGGCCGCGGTAATGCTCTCCGCCGCCCTGGACGTAGCGGAAAGCCGCGGCGGCGGAAACTGGTTCCAGTGGAATTAATTCTTTCACGAAATAAAATAAAAACATTCCCGCCCCTTCTTTTGGGGGGCGGGAATGCTCTATTTTACCCGTTTTTTATAAAATTGTATACATCTGCCCGCTCATTGCTATTTCGCATTTTTTACTAATAAATCATTGACTTCAAGGGGGATTTATAGTAAAATTATTACGAATAAATGAAGGATACGTACGTGAGAGTTGGTGCATTCTGTGGATAAAATGATTCTTTTGGTCGCGACCATTCTGGGCGTGATGGCGCTGGCCTGGGTATTCCAGGGTGTCCGCCTTCATAAAAGTTATAAGGGGGACATATACGCCTGCCTGTTTGGCGGCTTTCTTCCCTATTTTCTGCGTTTTGTGATTTTGCGGGATTGCTCTGAGAGCGGATATCTCCGCTCCCAGATCGGGATCCACAAGCTGGTGTTCTCCTCCATCGTCAACGAAGAGAAGCAGCGCGCCAAATTCTGTATCATTTTTTATAACAAAGGCATCATGGTCCTCTGCTACGACAAAGCTACCGGCCAATATTGGGGCAGCTCCCGGGACGATTCCTGGAACGTAAAGCGGATGGAGGCCGACGGCAAGGAGCATCTCTACCGCCATTTCAACCCTACCAAGGATATGATCGCCTACCTGAACCGGGTGGTCTCCGCTTTTCCCCAGGTCCATGTGGAGGCACGGCTGGCCTTCAGCGACGAAGCGGATCTCACCCACCTTCGCAGCGACATCAAGGCCATCCATTTCAGCCAGATCGAGACCGAGCTGAAGGATGTAAAGGGGGAGTTCGTCCCCGATGACGAGATCAAAGCCATGTACAAACAGCTTATTCAAAAGTGAGGAGGACACGGCATGGAAAACAAGGACCTGAGCACCATTCTCGACCCGGCCATCATTGACCTGAAGGTGGAGGGTTCCACCAAGGATGAGGTACTGCGCAATCTGGCGGGCACCCTCCTGAAAAACGGATATATCGACAACGTGGACCAGTTCGTCTCCGACATCTATGACCGGGAGGCCGAAGGTCCCACCGGCATGGGAGAGGGCATCTCCATCCCCCACGGCCACTCCCCCGCCGCCAGGAAGCTGGGCATCGCCATCGGCAAGACGGTGAACCCCATCCGCTGGGAGAGCGAGCTCTCCGACGACGGCTGGCAGGAGACCCGGCTCATTTTCCTCTTCTGCGTCATGGTGGACGGCAGCTTTGTGGAGAACCACCAGCTCCTGCTCAGCCAGCTGGCCATGAAGCTGGGCACCGAGGCCCGGGTGGTCAAGCTGGGCCAGTGCGAAACGGTGCAGGAGATCATCGACACCATTCTCTGCGACGACTCCGAGCTGGAGGCTGTGGAAGCGAAAGAAGAGATCGTGGACCTCGACCTCGATTTCTGACCTAATATCGGGTGCTCCAAAATCCAACAAAAGGAGGTGTAGCAAATGAAGATCATCGCAGTGACGGCTTGCACCGCAGGTATCGCCCACACCTATATCGTGGCCGAGAAGCTTCAGCAGGCCGCCGAGGAGATGGGGCATTGGTGCAAGGTGGAGACGCAAGGCTCTGCCGGCGTACAGAACGAGCCCACCGCCCAGGAGATCCAAGAAGCGGACGTCATCATCTATTGCCATGATATTGCCATCCGTGGACAAGAGCGCTTCAAGGACAAGCGGATCGTGGACATCCCCATCGCCCTGGCCATGAAGCAGCCTAAGAGCCTGATCGCAACGATCGAGAAAAAATTGGCTGCCAAATGACCCTGTGTCCGTACCAAAAGCGAGAATTTGTAGAGAGGTGGAATAAAAGTTATGAAACTCAGCGGAAAAGACATTAAAAAGCACATTATGACCGGTATTTCCTTTATGATCCCCATGGTGGTCATGGCCGGTATCATGGGTGCCATCCAGAAGGCCTTCAGCTGGTCCGGCGTCGACCTGAGCGAGCCCCTGGTGGCCGGCCTGAACTACTCTGGCTACTCCATCACCAAGATCAGCGACTTTATGCATATGCTGGGCGAGATGAACGGCAACGGCTTTAACTGGGCTTACGCCTTCCTGTGCGCCGGCGTTGCCTTCTCCATTTCCGACCGTCCGGGCATCGTCCCCGGCTTTGCCATCGGCTACTTTGCCGGCGGCCCCACCAAGACCGGCTTCATCGGCGCTCTGCTGATGGGCTTCCTCATCGGTTATTTTGTGGAGTGGATGAAGTCCTGGAAGCTGCTCAAGTCTCTCCGTGGCCTGATGCCCGTGCTCATCATTCCTGTGGTCGCCACCGCCGTTGCCACCTTCGTGTTCTTCGGCATCTTCATGCGTCCTCTGTCCATGATCATGCTGGCCTTCCAGGGCTGGATCGAGGGCCTGGCCTCCGGCTCCCTGTTCATCGTGGGCGCCGTCATCGGCGCCTGCATGGGCTTCGATATGGGCGGCCCCATCAACAAGACCGCTTCTATGGCTGCCAACGCTCTCTATGCTGATATGCCCGACGGCATCGGCGGCTGCGCTGAGACCGCCAAGATCATCGGCGGTATGACTCCCGCCATCGGCATGGGCCTGGCCGCCATCATCGCCCCCAAGAAGTTCACCCGCGCTCAGAAGGATACCGCTTACACCTGCATCCCCATGGGCCTGTGCTTCATCACCGAGGGCGTGCTGCCCTTCGTGGCCGAGGATCCCCTGCGCGTCATCCCCTCCTCCATGATCGGCTCCGCCATCGCCTCCGGCCTGGCCATGACCTGGGGCGTCAATACCCAGGCCGCCCACGGCGGCATCCTGGTCATGCCTCTGTCCAATAACCCCGCCATGTGGGTCCTGGCCTGCGTCATCGGCTCTGTCATCACCGGTGTTCTCTATGCCGTGCTGAAGAAGATGCCCTCCGAGGAGGACAACAAGGAAGAGGAGATCGTGGAGCTGGATATCGATCTTTAATTTGCATCTTCGTTCCAAGGGCCGTTTCGGCCTTGCACCTCTACTATACTTAGGAGGGACCCAAAGCAATGTTAGTCAACATGAAATACCTTCTGGACAACGCCAACCGGGACGGCTACGCCGTCATGGCGGTGAACAGCGTGAACATGGAGAT
Source organism: uncultured Pseudoflavonifractor sp. (assembly GCA_947575475.1). The sequence continues at coordinate 3,131 of CANPNN010000007.1, read as the reverse complement.
GGCCCGCGCGGTCATCGAGGCCGCCAGCGAGGAGCACTCCCCCATCATTGTCCAGATGGGCAAGGGGCAGATGGCCAAGCTGGCCCATCCTGACGACATCCTCCCCATGATCATCGCTATGGCGGAGCGGGCCGACGTGCCCATCTGCCTGAACCTGGACCACGGTCCTGATTTCGAGACCGAGGTGGATGCCATGCACCGGGGCTTCACCAACGTTATGATCGACGCCTCCTCCCTTCCCTACGAGGAAAACGTGCGCCGGACCCGCATGATCGTGGATCTGGCCCACGCCCAGGGCATCAGCGTTGAGGCCGAGTTGGGCCATGTGGGCCAGGCCGCCGACGGCGACGGCCAGACCTCCGATATGTACACCAACGTGGAGCAGGCCAAGGACTTTGTGGCCCGGACCGGTATCGACGCCCTGGCTGTGGCCATCGGCACCGCCCACGGCAAGTATCCCGCCGGCTTTGTGCCCAAGCTGGACTTCCAGCGTCTGGCCGAGCTGAAAGCCGCTTTGAAGATGCCCCTGGTCCTCCATGGCGGCTCCGGCTCCGGCGAGGAGAACATCCGCAAGGCGGTTGCCGGCGGCATCAATAAGATCAACGTCTGCACCGACGCCTTCCACGCCGCCGAGGTGGCCATGAAGGAAAAGTGGGAGAAGGAACCCGGCACCGACTACCTGAACATCATGATGACTGCCGAGGCGGCCATCAAGAAGTTTGTCAAGGAATATATCCGGATGATCGGCTCCAACGACCGCTATATCTTCGAGTTCGCCGACAACGGCAGCAAGGAATAAGACTCTGCGGCAGGGGCAGGTGAAAAGCTTCACCTGCCCCTGCTTTAAAAAAACGGACCATGGAAGGAGATCGGAACAGTTATGAAGATCGCGATGATGAACGAGTTCAGTCAGGCCGCCAAGAACGCCATCGTCCTGGCCCAACTCAAAGACGTGGTGGAGCCCATGGGCCACACCGTCTACAATACCGGTATGGAGTGTGACGACGATCCCCACTACCTGACCTACCTGAACCTGGGCGTTCAGGCCGCCCTCCTGCTCAACAGCGGCGCTGCTGATTTCGTGGTCACCGGCTGCGGCACCGGCCAGGGGGCCCTTATGGCCCTCAACGCCTTCCCCGGTGTGGTGTGCGGCTACTGCATCGAGCCCAGCGACGCCTATCTGTTCCTTCAGATCAACAACGGCAACGCCCTTTCCATTCCTTACGCCAAGGGCTTTGGCTGGGGCGCCGAGCTGAATATCCACACCATATTTGAAAAGGCCTTTGGTTCCCCCAAGGGCATGGGCTATCCCAATGAGCCCGGCCGTAAGGAGTCTCAGAACCGGAACGCTGCGGCCCTGGTTGCCATGAAGGCTGCCACCGCCAAATCCCTCATCGAGGGATTGAAAGCCATGGATCAGGACATTCTGAAGAAAAGCCTGACCCCCCGGTTCCTGGAGTGCTTCAACGCCGGCTGCAAGGACCCTGAGCTGGCCGCCTTTGTCAAAGGTCTTGTGGAGGCCTAAGGCTGCATGAGTATCAAATTTATCCTCATGTTGATCCTGCTGGTGGCGGGTATGGGCTGCATTATGTCGGCCAAGGTCAGCTTTCAAAAGAGGCAGCTGACAACCCCGGACAACGTCTGGTCTGAAAAGGAAAAGCAGCTGCGGAAGATCGGCTACGGCATCCTCATCGCCGACGTTATTCTGGCGGGATTTATCCCCGAGTTTTAAGGAGGACCGCGTTATGGAATTGAGAGAAATCGGGCGCTCCGGCATTCGGTGCAGCGCCCTGGGCCTGGGCTGCTGGGCCATCGGCGGCGGCAGCTGGTGGGGCGATAACGACGACCAGATGTCGGTAGACACCATCCTGCGGGCTGTGGATCTGGGCATCAACTGGGTCGACACCGCCCGCGTGTACGGCTTCGGCCACAGCGAGGAAGTGGTGGCCAAGGCCCTCAGGGAATTGCCCCGGGACAAGGTAGTCCTCTCCACCAAGTGTGCTCTACAGTGGTATGACGAGGGCGGCGAGCTCCACTTTTCCCGGGAAGGGCGCAACGTCTACCGGGACCTGTCCCCCAAGGCCATCCGCCGGGATCTGGAGGTCAGCCTGAAAACTCTGGGCACCGACTATATCGACGTTCTTTTCACCCATTGGCAGTGCAAGACCTACGGTCTGGTCCCCGTAGCCGAGACCATGGGCGAGCTGCTGAAACTGAAGCAGGAGGGCAAGATCCGTGCCATCGGCGCCTCCAACGTGGACATACGGGTCCTTCAGGACTATGTGGACGCCGGGCAGCTTGACGTGATCCAGGAGAAGCTGAGCATTCTGGACCGCAAACCGGAGACCGAGTTCCTGCCCTTCTGTGAATCTCATGGCGTCTCCCTCCAGACCTACTCCCCCATCGAGCAGGGGCTGCTGGCAGGAAAGATCTCCGACGACTATGTTCTTCCGGAGGGTTCTGCCCGCCAGGGCAAACTCTGGTGGAGACCGGAAAATATCCCCAAGGTCAACCGGATGCTGGCTGGCTGGAAGGATCTGGCGGAAAAATACGGCTGCACCCTGGCCAATCTGGCTGTCAAGTGGAATTCTATGCTTTCCCCCAACATCCACGTGCTCTGCGGCGCCCGAAAACTTTCCCAGATCGAGGATACCGCCCGTTCTCTGGACGTGCCTTTGAGCCAGGAGGATTTTCTGCGGATGAAGGCCGACGCGGACGCCCTTATTGCCAGTTGTAACTAATCTGTAACTTTTTGTAACCGTTTGTAACCGCCTTCGGGCGAAAATCAAAGGAAAGGGATGCATTTCAATGAAACAGTTCCAGTACACCATCACCGATCCCATGGGGCTCCATGCCCGTCCCGCCGGCGTCATGGCCAAGCAGGTCAAGGGCTATGTGGGCACCACCGTCACCGTCACCAAGGGCGACAAGAGCGTTAACGCTCTGAAGCTCATGGGCCTCATGAGCATGGCGGTAAAGCAGGGTGAAACCGTCACCGTCACCATTGAGGGTGAGAACGAAGACAAGGTATGCGCTGAGTTGGAGCAGTTCTTTAAGGAGAACTTCTAAGCCCTGCGCCCCTGTATTTTTAAGGAAAACAGCACCCCGGGACCCGAAAGGTTCCGGGGGGC
>CANPNN010000006.1 GCA_947575475.1 uncultured Pseudoflavonifractor sp. | reverse complement strand
CTGGCCCAGGCGGTGATCCTGCTGGCCACCGCCCCCAAGTCCAACACGGTATACCAGGGCATCGCCGCCGCCCAGGCCGACGTGCGGGCGGGGCGCACCGGGGACATCCCCCGGCACCTCCAGAACGTCCACGCCGACTCGGCGGGGATGGAGCGGGATCAGGGTTATCTCTACCCCCACAGCTTCCCCGGCCACTGGGTGAAGCAGCAATATCTCCCCGACATTCTCCTGGGCGCCCAATACTATGTTTTTGGCGACAACAAAAACGAGCAGGCGGCCAGGCAGTATTGGGAGAAGATCAAGGGGGAAGAGGGGGAACAAAAATAAAAAACCGGGATCGGCAGAATAGAAAGCCAGTGATCCATATAAGCTGAAGAGAAAGAAAGGCGGGGAACGACATGAAGCAAAATCGAAGCGTAGCCATGTGTATCGTTTTGACCATAATAACCTGCGGAATCTACGGACTGTACTGGATGTACTGTATCCACCGGGATGTCCAGGAGGTGTGTAATTACCCCATGCAAACAGAGAGTGGTATGGTCCTGGTTTTTACCCTGGTCACCTGCGGGATTTACGGTATCTATTGGTGCTATAAAATGGGCCAGTTCCTGGACGAGGCCAGAGGGACTCCCGGCGGCAGCCAGGCCATCGCCTATCTGCTTTTGAGTCTGTTCGGTCTGGACATTGTCGCCCTTGCCCTAATGCAGAGCGAATTGAACCGCTTTTCTCCCAATGGCGGCTTCTAAGGCCCGGCTTCTACGCCTGTTGGGCGGCCTGGGGGTCCTTCTGGCTTTAGGTTTTGGCTATGTGTGGGTGATCCGTTTGCTGGGGCGGGGGCTATACTGCCCCTTCTATATGGCAACGGGCCTGTTGTGTCCCGGCTGCGGAGTGTCTGGGCGGGGGCGTGGCGCGCCAACCCCTTTCTTGTCATCCTGCTGCCTATTTTGGCGGTATTGCTTGGCCTGAGGGCTGTTCGGTATGTGCGGATGGGGGAGAGAAAAGGCTCCGTTTGGGAAAACCGGGCCTGGACGGCTGTAGCGATCCTTTTGGTTGGATATGGCGTATTTCGGAATCTATCCAGCCTGAGCTAAAATGGTATGGAAAATAATAGCAGAGAGCATTCAGACCATGGCCTGAACGCTCCCTGCTATTATGCTAAAAAATCGTTTCTCCCCCGGCTTTCTGACAGCCCTCGGGGGCATAAGTCCATTGGTCCAGCACCCCATCTGTAATAAAATACCGGCTGGGCTCGGGGCTTTCCAGCGGAGGCAATACATCAATGATCAGCAGCTTCAGCTTCATCCGCTCCGGCAGGATGGACTTTAAGTATACGGAGACCCGGTCCCCCTCCCGGACTCCGGCTTTGCACTCGGCCAGCCCTGAGAGGTTGGGGGAGAGCTCCACAAAGGCCCCATATTCCTTCAGTCCCCGCACATACCCGGGCACCGTCATCCCCGGCCGGAAGAGGGCGGCGTTCTCCTCCCAGGTCCCCAGCAGCTCCCGGTGGGTCAGCATCACCCGCCGCTGCTCCTGGTCCAGGGACAGCACGGCGGCGAATATCTCCTGCCCCACCCGCAGCCGGTCGGCGGGGTGGGCAATCCGGGATACGCTGAGCCGCTCCACCCCGATCATGGAGGGCACTCCACAGCCGATGTCCACAAAGGCCCCAAAGGGCTCCAGGTGGGTCACCGTGGCGGGGACCACCAGCCCGGGGACCCAGTGGGACAAAATATAGTCCAGAGCCTTCTCCTGGGCCTTTCTTCGGGAGAGCAGGGGGCAGAACTTCCCGTCCCGCTCATCCAGAGCTTCCACCACAAAGGATACGGGTTTTCCCACCCGGGAGAGGATGGCGATATCCCGGGTAGAGCCCTCGGCAATACCCAGGGCGGTCTCCTGGCGGGGGATGCGCCCGGTGAAGGGTCCCACCCGGACCAGAAGATCATGGGCCTCGTCACACAGAAGGGCGGTCCCCTCCAGTATCATCCCCGTACCCATGGCCCGGGCCAGGGAATCCTTGTCCTTGCAAGCCGCGGTATTTTCCGGGGTGTGGAGCAGACGGCCCTCCGGAAGAAAGCTGTTTGTCAATTTTACCAAATCCTTTCTGTCTGACCCTCGCATTTTCGGGATGGGATATGATATGCAACGGGACAACTTGAATTGACAGGAAGAATCGGGGATTCTATAATAGAAAAAAAGACAAGAGGAAGGGGGCTGCGGTCGTGGATATTCATGTGGGCGATGTTCTGGAGCTAAAAAAGACCCATCCCTGCGGCAGTCGGGAGTGGCTGGTGCTCCGGGTGGGCATGGATTTTAAACTTCGATGCCGGGGCTGCGGCCACGAGCTGATGATCCCCCGCTCCAAGGCAGAGAAGAGCATTAAAAAGATCATTCGGGAGGAGGCGGCGCAGTGAAAGAGCTGTGGAGTGCGCGTTGCAGGGGCCTGACCCCCTATGTTCCCGGCGAACAGCCCCAGGGGCGGAAGTTCATCAAGCTGAATACCAACGAGAATCCCTATCCCCCTTCCCCCATGGTCCTTCGGGCGATCCAGCAGGCCGCTGCGGACCTGCGCCTTTACCCTGACCCCACCTGCCTGGCCCTGCGGGAGGCCATCGCCCAGGACCAGGGGATCAAGCCCGGACAGGTCTTTGTGGGCAACGGTTCTGACGAGGTCCTGAGCCTGGCCTTCGCCGCTTTTTTTGACCCGGGCCGCCCGATCCGTTTTGCAGATGTGACCTATTCCTTCTACCCGGTCTTCGCTTCCTTCTACGGCCTGACCTGGGAGGAGATCCCTCTGGATGAAGACTTTTCGCTTCCGGTCAAGCCGTTTTTGGAGCCGTGCGGCGGGGTGGTCATTGCCAACCCCAACGCCCCAACGGGCCGGGAGATAGCGTTTTGCGACCTGCAGACCATTGTTGAGGCTGACCCAGGCCGGGTGGTCATTGTGGATGAGGCCTATGTGGATTTCGGCGCCCGCTCTGCCGTAGAGCTGATCGGCCGCTGTCCCAATCTGCTGGTGGTCCGGACCTTCTCCAAAAGCAGTTCTCTGGCTGGCCTTCGGGTGGGTTACGCCATGGGGGATGAAGATCTGATCGCCGCCCTTAATACGGTGAAGGACTCCTTCAACTCCTACCCTGTGGACCGTCTGGCCCAGGCCGGAGCGGTGGAGGCCATCCGGGATAAGGAGTATTTCCGGGCTGCCTTGGATAAGATCAAAAACGCCCGGGCGTTCACCTCCAACGAACTTCGCAAAATGGGCTTCACCGTCTGCGACTCCTCCGCCAATTTTCTTTTTGTCAGCCACGGAAGGGTGCCGGGCAAGGTCCTGCTGGACGGCTTGCGGGACCGGGGCATCCTGGTCCGCTGGTGGGATAAGCCCCGTATCCGGGACTACCTGCGTATCACCATCGGTACGGAGGAGGACATGGCGGCCCTGTGCGAGGCGTTAAGAGCGATCATCGGGGAAAAAGGATAGGATAAGAAAAAAGGGCCGCCCACAGGCGGCCCTTTTTCATAAAGGAAAACCGCAAACAATTTGTAAAATCTTTCATTTCCCCCTATGCAAGAGCGCAAATTTATATTAAAATAAAGCATACAACGATCCTAAAAAATCAGAGCGGAGTGATGGGAATATGGCAAGCCCGGTATATCATAGAGTGCTCTTGAAAATCAGCGGCGAAGCCCTGGCCGGAGACGCAGGCCGGGGTCTGGACTTTGATGTCATCGGCCGGGTGGCCCAGGTCATCAAAAAATGTATCGAGTCGGGCGTCCAGGTGGGCGTCGTGGTGGGCGGCGGCAACTTTTGGCGGGGGGTCAAGGACGGCGGCGACCGGATGGAGCGCACCCGGGCCGACCATATGGGGATGCTGGCCACCTCCATCAACGCCCTGGCGGTGGCCGACGTACTGGAACAGCACGGGGTCCCCGTCCGGGTCCAGACCGCCATTGAGATGAAGGCCATCGCCGAACCCTATATCCGCTCCCGGGCCATCCGGCATCTGGAGAAGGGGAGGGTGGTCATCTTTGCCTGTGGCACAGGCTGTCCCTTCTTCTCCACCGACACCGCCGCCGTTCTCCGGGCCGCGGAGATTGATGCAGACGTGATCCTGCTGGCCAAAAATATTGACGGAGTTTACTCCGCTGACCCCCGCAAGGACGCCAGCGCCGTCAAATACGACCAGATCACCTATGAGGAGATGCTGGCCCGGCACCTTCAGGTCATGGATTCCACCGCCACATCCCTCTCCATGGATAACAATATCCCCGTCATGCTCTTTGCCCTCAAAGACCCGGAGAACATCTACCGGGTGGTCATGGGGGAGAAAATAGGAACGCTTATCAAGGAGGTAAAGTAAAATGCTGGACATTCTAAAGGATTTTGAGGACAAGATGAACAAGACCGTGGACGTGGTGGTCAGCGACTTTGCCTCCGTCCGGGCGGGCCGGGCCAACGCCGCCGTGCTGGATAAGATCACCGTGGATTACTATGGGACCCCCACCCCCGTCAACCAGGTGGGGACCATCTCCTCTCCCGACCCCCGGAGCCTGATGATCCAGCCCTGGGATAAGAGCATCCTGAAGGAGATCGAAAAGGCCATCCAGTCCTCCGACCTGGGTATCAATCCCCAGAACGACGGCCAGGTGATCCGTCTCGCCTTCCCCCAGCTCACCGAGGAGCGGCGCAAGGAGCTGACCAAGCAGGTACGCAAGTACGCCGAAAACGGCAAGGTGGCCGTCCGCAACATCCGCCGGGACGCCATGGATAAGCTGAAGGCCGCCGAGAAGAAAAACGAGCTCACCGAGGACGACAGGAAGCTGGGGGAGAAGGACCTCCAGGACCTGACGGATAAGATTTGCAAGAAGCTTGACGAGCTGTGCGAGAAGAAGGAAAAGGAGCTCATGGCGGTCTAAGGGCCTTTCAAAAGTGGATACACAGCGGATTTCCCGCCGGTTCCCCGGCGGGAAATCCCATGCTACGGCAGAATGAAGAAACTTCCCGAACTCCGCCCCGAATTCCCCGTGAGGGCGGATATCATCCGCCCGGCGGAACAGCAGGATCTCAAACTCTCCCCTGGCGAAAGGGTCCTGCCTTCCCCATACCGGCCCTTGGTTTTTTCTTTTCACTTTATCCTTCCCGGAGGTGATCCCATGCCCCTCTTCGCCAAAAAAGGGGAAGCCATGGTGGATTATAGCCGCCTTCCCCAGCATATCGCCATCATCATGGACGGCAACGGCCGCTGGGCCAAGAGCCGGGGCCTGCCCCGGACCGCGGGTCACGCCGCTGGGGCTGAGACCTTCCGTACCATCGCCACTTACTGCCGGGAGATCGGGATAAAATATCTGACGGTCTACGCCTTCTCCACAGAAAACTGGAAGCGCCCCATGGAGGAGGTCTCCGCCATCATGGGCCTGCTGAAAAAGTATCTCATGGAGGCCATCCGGGATATGGAGAAGGAGAAGGTCCGTTTTGTTTTCTTCGGCGATCTTTCTCCTTTGCCCACCGAGCTGCGAGAGTTGGCGGAGCAGACGCAGGCGCGCTCGGCGGTCTATACCGGCTGTCAGGTGAACATCTGCCTCAACTACGGCGGCCGGGATGAAATCATAAGGGCCGCCAAGGCCTATGCCGCCCGGTGTGCGGCGGGGGAGAAGACCCCGGAGGCGTTGACCGAGGAGGACTTTGCAAATTATCTCTGGTCCGCCGGCATTCCCGACCCCGACCTGGTGATCCGCCCCAGCGGAGAGGAGCGTATCTCCAACTTTCTCCTGTGGCAGTCGGCCTATGCCGAATACTATTTTACCGATGTGTGCTGGCCCGATTTCAGCAAAGAGGAGCTTCGGCGGGCGCTGGCGGCCTATCAGAGCCGCTCCCGCCGGTTTGGAGGGGTTTGAATATGTTAAAACGAGTTTTGGTGGCGGTGGTCTGTATCCCGCTGATTTTTGTGGTCCTCTATCTTCTGCCCCCCGTCAGCCTGCCCATCGCCATCTCCATTCTCTCCATGATCGCCCTTCACGAGGTCCTGTGGTCCACGGGCTTTGTAAAGAACGCCAAGGTCTCCGCCCTGTCCATCATCCTGTCCGGCCTGGTGCCCTTCTGGGTCTATATCGGGGAGGGGATGCACTCCGCCCTGGCGGGGATATTTATCTACTTTTTCCTCATGTTCGTCATCGCCATCTCCAGCCACTATACCGTCACGCTGGAGAAAATGGGGGGATCCTTCTTCTTTGCCATGCTCATCCCCTATTTCCTCTCTTCCTTTGTCCGCCTTCATGAGCTGGAACAGGGGAAATACCTGGTGCTCCTGCCTCTGGTGGCCGCTTTCGCCAGCGACGCTTTCGCCCTCTTTGCGGGCATGGCCTTTGGAAAGCACAAGCTGGCCCCTGAACTCTCCCCCAAAAAGACGGTGGAGGGCGCTGTGGGAGGAGTTGTGGGAGCTGTGTGCCTCTGCCTTCTCTATGGCCTTATTCTGGGGAAGGGCTTTCATGTGGCGGTATGTTATCCCCTTCTGGCCCTCTACGGTTTCCTGGGCAGTCTGGTGTCTCAGATAGGGGACCTGTCCTTCTCCTATATCAAGCGCCAGTATGGCCTGAAGGATTTCGGCAACATCTTCCCGGGCCACGGCGGCGTGCTGGACCGCTTTGACAGCGTCATCTTCTGCGCGCCCCTCATCGAGATCCTTGTCAGCTATCTTCCCGCTTTGGGGGTGTGAGATTGTGAGCAAACGGATATCCCTTCTGGGCTCCACCGGCTCCATCGGCCGCCAGTCCCTGGAGGTCATAGAGGCCCTTGGCCATGAGGTGACCGCCCTCACCGCCAACCGCAATGTGGAACTTCTGGAGGCCCAATGCCGGAAATTCCGCCCTCCTTTGGCGGTTTGTATGGAGGAGGAGGCCGCCAAGACTCTGCGGATCAAGCTTTCCGACACCGATATCAGGGTGGCCTCGGGGATGGAGGGCCTTCTGGAGGCCGCCGTGCTGGGCGATACAGATATCGTCCTCACCGCCGTCATGGGCATGGTGGGCCTGCGCCCCACCCTGGAGGCCCTGAAGCTGGGCCGACGGGTGGCTCTGGCCAACAAGGAGACCCTGGTCTGCGCCGGGGAGCTGGTGATGGAGACCGCCCGCCGCTATGGGGGAGAGATCGTCCCGGTGGACTCGGAGCACTCCGCCATCTTCCAGTCCCTCCAGGGCTGTAAGGACCGGGGGGAAGTGAAGCGGCTCATCCTAACCGCCTCGGGCGGGCCTTTTTTTGGGAAAAAACGCTCCGAGCTGGAGGCGGTGACCGTCAAGGACGCCCTTAAACACCCCAACTGGTCCATGGGAGCCAAGATCACCGTGGACTCCGCCACCATGATGAACAAGGGCCTGGAGGTCATTGAGGCCATGCGCCTTTACGCCATGCCCTTAGAAAAAATTTCGGTGGTCATCCACCGGGAGAGTATCATTCACTCTTTGGTGGAATACTGTGATAATGCCATTCTGGCCCAGCTGGGCACGGCGGATATGCGCCTGCCCATCCAATATGCCCTCACCTGGCCCGACCGGGTGCCCGGTCCGGCCACACCTCTGGACCTGCTGACCTGTCCCAGACTGACCTTCGCCCCGCCGGACGAGGAGAACTTCCCCTGTCTGGCCCTGGCGAAACGGGCGGCGAAGGAGGGGGGTACCGCCACCGCCATCCTCAACGGCGCAAACGAGGCGGCGGTGGCCGACTTCCTGGCGGGGAAGATCGGCTTTATGGACATTCCCCGCAAGGTGGAGCGGGCCATGGAAAAGGTGCGGGCGCTTCCCGATCCCACCTTGGAGGACATTCTGGCTGCCGACCGGGCCGCCCGCGCCGCGGTGTCGTAGGGGCCGATGTCCCCAGCGGCCCGTCCCTGATCTTAACTTTTGGAGGTGCCCCTTGCTATACATTGTAATCGCCATCCTTATGTTCGGTATTCTTATCGCTCTTCACGAGTTCGGTCACTTTGCCGCCGCCAAGCTCTGCGGGGTAAAGGTCAACGAGTTCGCCATCGGCATGGGTCCTCTGCTCCTGCACAAGCAGGGGAAGGAGACGGAGTACTCCCTGCGCCTGCTCCCCATCGGCGGCTTCTGCGCTATGGAGGGGGAGGAGGAGGGCAAATCCTCCGACCCTCGGGCTTTCCCCAACCGCCCCTGGTATCAGCGGCTCATCATCCTGCTGGCGGGAGTCTTTCTGAACTTCCTCACCGGATTGATCATCATTTTGGTTCTGCTGGCCCCGGCAGAGGGCTTTCTGACGCCGGTGATCTCCGGCTTTTCCACGGATGTGACCGCTCAGGCCCAAGGGGTCCTTCAGGCGGGGGACAGGATCACCCGGGTGGACGGCCACGCCGTCTATCTTCAGCCCGACGTGTCCTTTTTCCTGAGCCGTATAACAGGAAACCAGGTGGATCTGGAGGTGGAGCGGGAGGGGAAAAAGCTCTCCCTTCCAGGGGTTCCCCTGACCGCAGTGACCCAGTCCGGCGGTTCGGAGCGGCTCATGCTGGGGATCTATATGCAGGAGTTTGAGGAGGCCACCCTCCTGGCCAAGCTGAAATATACTTGGCTGGAGGCGGCGGACAATGTACGCATGGTCTGGTACAGCTTGAGTGAGCTTTTACGGGGAGCTGTGGGCTTGCGGGATATGTCCGGCCCTGTAGGGATCATCGACATGGTGGGCCAGGTGGGCCAAGCGGGGGCGGAGGCCGCCGAGGCGGCGGGAAGCTCCGCCTTTTTGGGGGCGCTGCAGGGGATCCTCAGCTTTACCTCCTTCATCTCCATCAACCTGGCGGTGATGAACCTGCTGCCCATTCCCGCCCTGGACGGAGGACAGATCTTTTTCATGGGGGTGAATGGGGTCTATACCGCCTTCACCAAGAAAAAGATGGATCCCAAGTACCTGGGATGGGTGTCGGCGGCGGGGTTTGCCTGTCTTATGGCCCTGATGCTGGCGGTGACCATCAGCGATATTCTGAAAAAGTTTGGGGTGTAGTGTCATGACGAGACAGATCAGGGTGGGGGACGTGCTGGTGGGAGGAGGCGCCCCCGTCTCCATCCAGTCCATGTGCAACACCCCCACCCAGGACGTGGAGGCCACCGTGGCCCAGATCAAGCGCCTGGAGTCCGCCGGGTGCGAGATCATCCGGGTGGCCGTTCCAGATATGGCGGCGGCCCAGGCGGTGGGGGAGATCCGGAAAAACATCTCCATCCCCCTGGTGGTGGATATCCACTTCGATTACAAGCTGGCCCTGGAGTGTGTTCGCCAGGGCTGCGACGCGGTCCGCATCAACCCGGGAAACATTGGCGGTCCCGAGAAAGTGGCCGCCGTGGCGGACGCCTGTAAAGGGAAAGGACTTCCCATCCGGATCGGAGTCAACGGCGGCTCTCTGGAAAAACCCCTTCTGGCCAAATACGGCGGCGTTACCCCGGAAGCCTTGGTGGAAAGTGCTTTCGGTCACATCAAGTTACTGGAGGACTGCGGCTTCTCTGATATCTGCGTCTCCCTCAAGTCCTCATCGGTTCCCATTACCATGAGAGCCTATGAACTGATGAGCAGAGAAAGTGATTTCCCTTTACATATTGGGGTGACCGAGACGGGAACTCCTAAAATGGGAATTTTGAAATCTGCCGTGGGGATCGGGGGCCTTCTGGCCCTGGGGATCGGGGATACCGTCCGGGTGTCCCTCTCCGCCGACCCGGTGGAGGAGGTCTATGCCGCCCGTGACATCCTGAAAGCCGCTGGAGTCCGCAGGGAAGGCCCTGAGCTGATCTCCTGCCCCACCTGCGGCAGAACGAAGATCGACTTGATCGCATTGGCCCACGAAGTGGAGGAAAGATTAGAAACGGTGGACAAACCCGTCACCGTGGCGGTCATGGGCTGTGTGGTCAACGGCCCCGGCGAGGCCTCCGCCGCCGATGTGGGCATCGCCGGGGGCGTGGGGGAAGGGCTTCTCTTTAAGAAAGGGGAGATCGTGAAAAAGGTCCCCCAGGACCTGCTGGTGGACGAGCTGTTCAAACTGATCGAAACTCTATGACAGGAGGCAAGGAACGATGAAAAAGGTCCCGCTACTATTGATTTTCATCCTGTTCCTGACTGCCTGCACACAAGCCCCGACGGCGGAAATGTCCTCCCCCCACACCCCAACCGACAGGATCCGTTCCGGAGCCTTCCCAGGAGAGCACGCCTTTGACCAGGGCGCGGAGGCACAACTGGGGGATGGTTCCAAAGCTGCGGCTTCATAACCGAAGAACCTTTTTACGAGTTGTATGACCAGGAGGGCCGGATAGAACTGGTGCTCTGGTATGATGAGAAAACCGGCTCCGGCGCTGGGATCTATTACAGGTATTATGCGCAGGGACCGTCCCTATGCGGCTTTGGCTTCGAGGAAACCTTGCCAGCCAAGGATTGGGAGCAGGCAGAGTATTATCGATGGGAGCCGGAGCATGAGACATATGCCAGCCGCTATGACGATTTGGGTCGCCTTGCCTATGAGGAGGGCTATGTGACCCATGGAAGCCTGCGGTATTATTATCTATGAAGGGGAAAACTCCACCCCCCAATATGTTTTATTTTTGGATGACGGAACAGGGGTAAACCCTGAATTCGTGTATTTTTAATGAAAGCGGCGAACAATCGAAAGAAAAGGAACCGAGAAAACCATGCCGAACAAAGTACCCTTCTTAAAACTTTTCTCCGCCCTGACCCTGGAGCCGATGGCGCTGAGCCAGGCGGCCTCCTGGGAGGTGCTGGGGGCGGCTATCGACAAAAAGGCCCGGGCCATCAAGGCCCAGGTCTCTTGCCCTGTCCTGCCCGCCCCGGAGCTGCGCCAGAGTGTGGAGATTGCCCTGGCCCAGGCCTACAGCGTGGAGCGGGTGGAGCTGGCTCTCACCGCCGCCCAACCCGCCCCCGTGGACGAGCCGCCCCTTCCGGAACCGCCCCCGGAGGAGGATATCCCCCTGCCCGAGCCGCCCCCGGAGGAGCCATCTCTGCCCGAAGTCTTCGACGCCGCCCAGGATGCCTTCCGCCGCACCGAGGCCCTCCGCCGGGAGGCCATGAAGCACATCCAGACTGCCCAACCTCGGGAGAAGGCGGCGGGGAAGAAGGGCGGCGGCCTCATCTATGGCCGTCGGGAGATCAAGGGGACCCCCATCCCCATGTCAGAGCTGAACCTGGACATGGGAAATGTGCTCATTGAAGGGGACGTATTCGACATTAAACACCGGAAGATGAAGAACCGGGAGGCCTGGTCCATCAACTTTGACGTCACCGACTATACCGGCTCCATCCGCATCAGCAAATTCTGTCAGGGGGAGGAGGCCAAGCCCTTCGTCTCCCACATCGAAATTGGCCAGCACCTCCTCATCCAGGGCCGGCTCAACATAGACCGCTTTACCAACGATATGGTCCTGGAGCCATACGCCGTTATGCTGGGGGAGAAGACCAAACGGAAGGACGCCGCCCCCGAGAAGCGGGTGGAGCTTCACCTCCATACCACCATGTCCGCCATGGACGCCCTCACTCCCGCCAAGGAGGTGGTAAAGCGGGCGGAATCCTGGGGCCACCGGGCCATCGCCATCACCGACCACGGGGTGGCCCAGTCCTTCCCCGAGGCGTGGCATACGGCCAAAAACATCAAGATCCTGTACGGTGTAGAGGCCTATTTCATCAATGACATGGACGACCGGGTGGTGGTCCACGGCGACGCTGACGGGGACTTCCACGGGGAGATCGTCTGCTTTGACATTGAGACCACGGGCCTCAATAAGAAGAAGGACCTCATCATCGAGATCGGCGCCGCCGTCCTCCGGGACGGTCAGGTCTGTGAGACCTTCAACACCTTCGCCTCTCCCGGCCGGACCCTGCCCCGGGAGATCGTGGAGCTTACCGGCATCACCGATAAGATGCTGGAAGGGGCGCCCGGCCAGGCCGAGGCGGTAAACGCCTTTTTGGATTTTGTCGGGGACCGGCCCCTGGCGGCCCACAACGCCGAGTTCGACATGGGCTTTATCGCGGAGAGCTGCCGCCGGATGGGAAGACCCTTTTCCAACACCGCCATCGACTCTCTCATTCTGGCCCAGAACCTGCTGCCCGACCTGGGCAAGTACAAGCTGGATATAGTGGCAAACCGCCTGAATCTGCCCGCCTTCAACCACCACCGGGCCAGCGACGACGCCGCCACCGTGGCCTATATGCTCATTCCCTTTTTCAAAACCCTGGAGGAGATGGGGATCACCACCCTCCAGGCCATCAATCCCGCCATGATCCCCCTGCGGAAGGAGGGCAAGGCCCGCCGCCAGCCCAAGCACCTTATCATTCTGGCGAAAAACCAGCTTGGTCTTCGGAACCTTTACCACCTGATCTCCGACTCCTTCCTGAAGCACTATAAGCGCAATCCCATCATCCCCAAGAGCGAGCTGGAAAAGTACCGGGAGGGCCTCATTATCGGTTCAGCCTGCGAGGCGGGGGAGCTTTTCCAGGCAGTGGCGGCCCGAAAGGAGTGGGCCGAGCTCAAGCGCCTGGCCTCCTGGTATGATTATCTGGAGATCCAGCCCCTTTGCAACAACGCCTTTATGCTCCGCCCGGACCGGAAGACAGGCCGGCCCATGGTGGAGGACCCGGAGGAGCTGCGGGAGTTCAACCGCACCGTCCTGGCCCTGGGCAAGGAACTGGACAAGCCGGTGTGCGCCACGGGGGACGTCCACTTCCTGGAGCCCGAGGATGAGCAGTACCGCCATATCCTTCTGGATTCCAAGGGCTTTGAGGACTGTGACGAGCCGCTTCCGATCTATTTCAAGACCACCGACGAAATGCTGGAGGAGTTCTCCTACCTGGGGGAGGAGGACTGCCGCAAGGTGGTCGTCACCGATCCCAACCGTATCGCCGACTGGTGTGAGCGCATAGAGCCTCTTCCCAAGGGCCTTTTTGCCCCCAAGCTGGAAAACTCCGCCCAGGAGCTGGAAAAACTGGTCTATGACAAGGCCCACGAGCTATATGGAGAGGACCTGCCCAAGGTAGTCCAGGACCGGATCGACCTGGAGCTTCCCGGCATCATCATGCGGAAATACGACGTTATCTATATGTCCGCCCAGAAGCTGGTCCAGAACTCTCTGGAGCACGGCTACCTGGTAGGCTCCCGGGGCTCGGTAGGCTCCTCCATCGTGGCCTTCTTCTCCGGGATCACCGAGGTCAACTCCCTGCCCGCCCACTACCGCTGTCCCAAGTGTAAGCACGTGGATTTTGAGTACGGGGAGAAAAACAATTTCGGCTGCGGGGCCGACATGCCCGACGCAGTCTGCCCCGTCTGCGGTACGCCCTACCAGAAGGACGGCTTCAACATCCCCTTCGAGACCTTCCTGGGCTTTGGCGGTGATAAGGTGCCCGATATCGATCTGAACTTCTCCGATGAGTACCAATCCAGCGCCCACCGCTACACCTTTGAGCTGTTTGGGGAGACCCACGTGTTCCGGGCGGGGACCATCGGCACCGTGGCCGCCAAGACGGCCTACGGCTATGTGAAGAAGTACCTGGAAAAGCGGGAGCGGAGGGCCAACTCCGCCGAGGAGAACCGCCTGGCAGTGGGCTGCACCGGGGCCAAGCGCACCACGGGCCAGCACCCCGGCGGCATGGTGGTCATCCCCCAGGACCGGGAGATCTATGACTTCTGCCCCGTCCAGCACCCCGCCGACGACCCCGACAGCGATATCATCACCACCCACTTTGAATACCACTCCATGGAGTCCAACCTTCTGAAACTGGATATGCTGGGCCATCAGGATCCCACCATGATCCGGATGCTGGAGGACCTGACGGGGGTGAACGTGCGCACCGATATCACTCTGGACGATCCGGACACCATGAGCCTGTTTACCACCTCGGAGAAGCTTGGCTTCACTGACGACCCTATTCTGGGCCCAACCGGGGCGGTGGCCATCCCTGAGTTCAACACCCGGTTCACCCGCCAGATGCTGATGGATACCCAGCCCCAGGACTTCAACACCCTGGTACGCCTGTCCGGCTTCTCCCACGGCACCGACGTATGGCTGGGCAACGCCCGGGACCTGATCGTGGGCGGCACCGCCTCCGTTCTGGAGACGGTGGGATGCCGGGACGACATTATGATCTACCTGATGCAGATGGGCCTGGAGCCCAAGATGTCCTTCAAGATCATGGAGGCCGTGCGAAAGGGCAAGGTAAAAAAGGCGGGCTTTGAGGAGGGCTGGGTGGACCAGATGCGCTCCCACAAGGTCCCCGACTGGTATATCGACTCCCTGGCCAAGATCGGCTACCTGTTCCCCAAGGCCCACGCGGTGGCCTACGTGATGATGGCCTTCCGCATCGCCTGGTTCAAGGTACACCGTCCCCTGGCCTTCTACGCCGCCTTCTTCTCCATCCGGGCCAAGGCTTTCGACGCCACCTTTATGTGCCAGGGGATGGACGTTGCCAAGGCCAAGCTGAAGGAGATCAAGGGGAAGATGGACGAAAAGAAGGCCGCGGCGGTGGAGGAGGACACCTACACCACCCTGGAGGTGGTCTATGAGTACTATCTCCGGGGCCTGACCTTCCGCAATGTGGACATCTACCGCTCTGACGCCACCCACTTTGTCATGGATGGGGAGGATGCCCTGATCCCTCCCTTTACCTCCATTCCGGGCCTGGGTGAGTCGGCGGCCCAATCCATCGTGGACCAGCGCGTGGGGAAGGAGTTTATCTCCATCGAGGAGTTTTCCGACGCCTGTCCCAAGGTCTCCTCCGCCCACATTGAAAAGCTGAAGGAGGCGGGGGCCTTCGACGGCCTGCCCGATACCAGCCAGATCACCCTGTTTTGATAGCGCCCAATGGGAAAAGGAAGCTGCTCCAGAACCGGAGCAGCTTCCTTTTTGTGTGATCTCGGCTATTTTTTATATGCGGGGTCTGCCGGCGCTTTTTTCGTTTCCAAAAGGTCGCCCCGGCCGATCTCCGCTTCGCCGTACTTTATATGAGGCCAGTAAGCATCCTTGATTTTCACCAGGATCTGTTCCACATTGTCGGTATCTGAGATGCGGGCGGTCAGTTCGTCTAAAATAAGCGCCATCTCCCCACTGCCCCGTTTTTCGGCGCGAGGGCGCTTATATCTGTTAAAAGACAGATTTCGTGTGCTCTTACCCGGGAATGCCGCCAGCCGCTCAGGCCAATGGGGCGGCATACCGTTGAGCGTTTCATGACCGCCTGCATGGCCCCATGTTTCCCGCCTGGAGAATTTTGCAGAAACAGGGAACAGGGGCTTGCAATCGGGCATAAAATAGGTTACAATGTGGTAACAAAAAGTTTCAAATTGGATACAAGAGGTGACGCCTGTGAAGAAACGGATCCTTTCGCTGCTGCTGACTCTGGGCCTGGTCCTGGGGCTCTCCCTTCCGACTTATGCCACAGAGGAACCCGACCTGGCCGAGGTGACGGTAAACGGCGAGCCGGTCTACTATACCGCTGAGGTATACAACGGTACGGCCTATATCCCGTTTTACGGGGGAGTTCAGACCCTTCGCCCCGATGCGGAGATCACCTGGGAGGAGGGGATCTTTACCGCCTCCGCCTGGGATTTCACCATGACTGTGAAGGTGGGAGATCCTTATCTGGTCGTCAACGGCCGCTTTCTCTACATCCCGGAGAAGGTGAAGGGCTGGGCCGACGGCACGGCGCTGGTGCCCGCCCGGGTGCTGGCGACAGCCCTGGGAGCATGGATCGGATGGAGCGGCAAGGTGGAGCTGTGCTCCGGCGGGGTGCCGTTGAGCGCCGAAGATATTCCCTACGATGCGGAAACGCTGGATCTGCTGGCCCGGGTCATCACCCATGAGAGCGGCAACCAGCCCCTGACGGGGAAGATGGCGGTGGGGAATGTGATCCTGAACCGGGTGAACAGTTCCCGTTTTCCCAATACGGTGGCGGAGGTCATCTATTCTCCCAATCAGTTCCCGGGTGCGACCAACGCCACGCCCAATGAGGAGTCCATTCTGGCAGCCCGGCTGGTGTTGGAGGGGGCCAATGTGGTCCCCGGCGCCTATTATTTTAACGGGGTGGGAAAATCCTGCTGGGCCTCCCGAAACAAGACGCTGATCTGTACCATCGGGGGACATTCCTTCTACGGATAAGAAAAAACGCGGTCTGAGATGACTCTCAGACCGCGTTTTTTTGAGCTGGTCACGAGGCGGGGCCGGACATGGGGACGATGGTCCCGTCCTGCATCATGGGATAGGCCGCGGCCAGGGCCTCCAAAGTCTGGGGGGAGAGCTGCTGACGGCCGGAGTCGGAGACATAGCCGGTGGCCAGGTCCGCCGCCCGAAGGGTCAGGCTTTTTCCGCCCTGGAAGGAGCCGTCGGCAATGGAGAAGAGCTGGCGGGCGATCTGGTCGGAGAAGGCTTTGGTGACGGAGGTCAGGACCACATTCCCGTTTTCAAACTCTCCCCGGGAGAACTGGTCGGTCTCCGTGCCAATGACCTTGGCGCCGCCCAGGTCCATGGCGGCGGTGTAAACGCCGGTTCCGGAATATCCGGCGGCCACGAACAGGATATCGCAGCTCTCCGCTATGAGGGACTGGGCCAGAGCGTAGCCGGTGGAGAGGTCATAGGAGCTGCCGATGTAGTTCCCCTCCACCTCCTGGCCGGAGGGATCTTTTCCGGAGTAGGCAGGATGGTTGACAAGCTCGGCCTGGGTGCCGAAGTTGCCGTTGGCGTAGGCCACCCCGGAGCGGAAGCCGTAGTAGTAGCGGGTGTTGGCAGGGGAGACCAGGTCGTTGATCACGGCGATCCGGTTGGTCTGGGTCTCCAGAGCGGCGGCCATGCCGGCAAAAAAGCCGCACTCCTGCTCGGCAAACTGGAGGGAACAGACGTTGCTCACGCTGATCTCGGCGCCGGAGGCGTCGGTGAGGGGGGCGTCCACCAGGATGAAATAGATATCGGGATATTCCAAGGCAATGGAGGAGATACCGGAGAAGGTGGTCCCAACAAAGACCATCACGTCATAAGAGGGAGCCACCTCCCGAAAGGAGCGAAGAGCCGTAACAGGATCGCCGGAAGTCTCCTGCAGGGGGGTGATGGAGTCGATCTCCCCCCGGGCGCTGAAGAAGGAGTAGATCCCCTCGTAGCAGGCGCTGTTGCGGGAACCGTCGTCCATGGAGTCGGGACTGGTGCACAGAGCGATCCGTATGGGCTGAAGTTCGGAGGAGGGGGTGACCTCCACGGGACCCTGGTTGGGGGAGACGCCGGGGCTTTCGACCGCCCCGGGGCCTGCGCTGCATCCGCTGAACAGGAGCGTAAGGGAAAGCCCCATGCTCAGCGCGGTTATGAACTTCTTTTGTTTCATATTAGGTTCCTCCTAACTGAATATATGGTTCTCTGCTGTGGATCTCAGCCCCGGTAGGGGCGGTAGCTGCCTTTGTCCCGCCGGCGGCGGATGAGCCGGACGACAAGGAGGACCAGGACGATCAGGACCAGTCCTGCCAATAGAAGGACCAGGGTGGGAAGTCCCATGGGAAATAGAAGATGGATGGGGTTCCAGCTGGCGTTTTCCTCTTTGCTTGGGAAAGGGGGACGGATCTGGGCCTGCTTTTTTAAATGGGAGGCCAGGGCATACCAGGCTTTGACCTCGCTGCCGTCCCTGTCATGGAGGATGCGGCTTTCCAGGTCGGCGACAGGGGTCCCGTTTTCATCCCTGGGGGTGACGGTGAGCAGACCGAAGCTCTTGCTCTCCACTGTGCCCAGCATCTGTCCGGAGTAGAGGTCGGCCACCACCCGGTAGAGCTGGTCGTCCTGGATCCCGGTTTGCTGACCGGTTTCCGGGTCCCGGAGAGTGCATTCCGTGACCCGGTCCAGAAACATCCGGTGGGGGTTGTAGGTCCAGGCGCACCCCGCCCCGAAGAGCTCGGCGGCAGGCATGAGGTCGGAGACGGAGGCGTCCACCTCAAAGGCGTTTTTCAGATCCTTTCCGGTGAGATATACGGACACCAGGGGGTAGCCGGGGGTACCGTCAGCTCCGGAGCCGAGGGAGAGGATATCAAAGGCGTCGGCGGTGGTCACATCCCCGGAGCGGACCCGGTCCCGGATGACTCCATCAGGGGCCACGGCGAAGGCGATGGGGACGTAAGAGGCCCCCTCGATATCCCGTATGGTGGAGAGATAGGCCTGGCCGATCAGATCCCCTGTTTCGGCGGTGGTGAAATCTGTTTCGCTCCGGGCCAGGACCTCATCATAACCGAGCCTATAACGGGAGAGATAGTTTTGCTCCACAGCGCCCTTGAACTCCTCCGCCATGGCGGTCATGTCCGGGTCGGCGGGAAGGGAGTTATCGATGGGGATGAGCTGGTAGGAGCCCAGTTGTATCGAACCGTCTCCGCCGCTGCGGTGAACGGTAAGGACCCCGAGATTTTGGGTATAGGGGCCGCAGGAGACGATGAGAGTCTGATTGACTTCGATAGGCTCCGGCAGGGTGGTGTGGGTATGGCCCGAAATGATCACGTCAATGCCGTCCACCGCTTTAGCCAGCTCATAGTCCTCGCCCTTGCCGTCCTCGGTACCGGAGTGGGACAGGCAGATGATATAGTCGGGGTTTTCCTTCTCCCGGATCTCCGCCACCACCCGCCTGGCGGCGTCAATGATGGGCTCATATACCATATCCGACATAGGGGCGCACTCGTGGGAGTCCAGGCCCATGACGCCAAAGACGGCGATGCGGAGGGGGTTTGCTCCCTCGGGGCCATGGGCGCCCTGGTACTCTGGCTTTTCCAATATGGTATATGGGGTGACAGGGTAATTTTCAAAGGCCTCCAGAAGGGGGGCGGCCTCCGACGGGTCCACCGGGGAGGTGTAGTTGGCCTGGACCAAAGCGGGAAGGGGATCGCCGCTTTTTTTGGCGGCGTTGAGCATATCGGCCAGTCCCTGCTGCCGGTAGTCAAATTCATGGTTGCCCAGGGTGGCCACGTCATAGCCCATGGCGCCCAAAGCCCGCAGCTCCGGGGCGTCGCTGGGGTAGACCGTCTGGAACAGAGAGCCCATGGAAAAGTCTCCGGCATCCAAAGTGATGACCGCGCATTGGCCGGCGGCCTGCCGCTGTTCCTTCAACAGGGCTGCCAGCCGGGTGTAGCCGCCCCGATCCGACGCGTCGGGCAGAAAGTGGTCATGGGTATCGTGGGTAAAAAGGATGGTCAGAGCGTCGGGGGTGGGCATGGGAGTCAGGGCCATGGCAGGGCTGAACGATACAGAGAGGATCAGAAGCAAGGCAAAGCATGACGTTCCCAAACGGGAATGAAGTTTCATTGCGGTCCCTCCTTGCGCAAAGGTGAATTTCACAATATATTATCATACCATATTTTGGAGGAAATTCCACCATTTTTTCTAAGATAAAGAGGGAGGGCAGGTTTTATATTGTATTTGGACAGTCGGACAAGCTGGTCCGGCTGTTTTATT
>CANPNN010000005.1 GCA_947575475.1 uncultured Pseudoflavonifractor sp. | reverse complement strand
GTAGGGGTCCCGCTGTTCCCGGCGCTGGAGGATCTTTTGGATGGAGCTTTCCCCGTCCTGACACCAGTCGGCCCGGATGCCGATGGACCGGAGGGAGGCCGCCGTACTCTCACACAGAAGCTGGTCGTCGTCCACCACCAGCATGTTCCAATTGGGGAGGATCATATCCAGCTCGGGGGTCTCGGCCTTCTCCAGGTCCAGGGTGACCCGGAATTCAGAGCCCTTGCCCTGTTCGCTGTCCACCTGGATGGAGCCCTTCATGGCGTCCACGATGTATTTGGTGATGGCCATGCCAAGGCCCGTGCCCTCGGTGCGGTGGACCCGGGCGCTGTCCTCCCGGGAGAAGGATTCAAAGATTTTTTCCTTGAACTCGGGAGACATGCCGATCCCCGTGTCCTTCACCGACAGGTGGACCCGGACGAAATCCTCGCCCACGGGAGACGGTTCCTCGTAAAGGGCGATGGTGACGGCTCCGCCCTCGGGGGTAAATTTGATGGCGTTGGAGAGAAGGTTCAGAAGCACCTGGTTGAGCCGGACGCTGTCGCAATAGACATTCTCGGTGGAGATATCGTGAATGGACACCTGGAAGTCCTGATTTTTGATCCGGACCTGGGGCTGGACGATGGAGACGATGCTTTCCATCACCTCCCGCAGGGAAATCTGGTCCATGCTGAGGGTCATTTTTCCGCTTTCGATCTTGGACATGTCCAGCACGTCGTTGATCAGGCCCAGCAGGTGTTTGGAGGACAGGGTGATCTTCTTCAGGCAGTTCTGGACCTGGTCTTTGTCGTCGATGTTGGTCGTGGCGATGGCGGTCATTCCCACGATGGCGTTCATGGGGGTACGGATATCGTGGGACATATTGGACAAAAACTCGCTTTTGGCCTTGGTGGCGGCGTCGGCGTTGCGCCAGGCGTCCGCCAGCTCCGTCATCTGCTGCCGGGTCAGGCGGAAATAAAGGGCGAAGATCAGCAGCAGCGCCGCAAGGATCAGGACGGCGCCCAAGATGGCGGAACCAGCCCACTGGCGGTTCAGGTTGTTGAGGATGGAGCCCATGTTGTTGTAGGGCATGAAGGTGAGCAGATACCACTCGGAGTTGGCCAGACGGGTGCAGTAGAGATGCCGCCGCTCCCCATTGATGGTAAATTCGCTGGAATAATCCCGCTTTTCCTGCATGGCGGCGGAGAGCTGTTCCACATAATCCTCGGGAGTCTGTCCGCCTACACTGTCATAAAAGGTCATGGCCCGGTCAAAGTAGTTGTCCCGGGAGGCGTCGGAGGTCCGGATCACGAAGGAGCC
Source organism: uncultured Pseudoflavonifractor sp. (assembly GCA_947575475.1). The sequence continues at coordinate 18,227 of CANPNN010000005.1, read as the reverse complement.
GTCGATGCGGATGATGTAGGAGTATTCGTGGTTATTGTTCTCCTCCAGAGAGAGGGTATTGGTGATATAGTCGACGGGCACGGCCCCTACCAGGGCCACGCAGGGATGGTCCTGGGTGAGGGTATGGGAGATGGGGACCCCCATGAGGACCACGCTGTTGCCCTGGGCGTCCTCTCCCACGGCCACCTTTTTCTGACCGCTGGTCAGGGAGTTCATAAAAGGCTCCGGGTCGGTGACGGAGAGAGGGGAGCCGTAGAGCATCTCAAACTCATTTTGACTGGTGTAAAAGCCCAGATACTCAAAATCCAGCGCCTTGGCAAAGGAGATCAGGGTCTCCTGCTGCTTAGGGTCCTCGTGGATCAGGGAGGGGGTCATGGAGGAGGCCAGGACGGTCATCTGCTCCAGATTCAGGTTGATGGTGGTCTCGAAGTGGAGAGAGATCTGCTCGCTCATGCTGGACATGTAGAGCGAGCCTACCGCATTGATGGTCTGGGTGCTGATATTGCCCATATGGAAGGCGAGGAAGGAGAACACGCACACGCACAGAAGCGTTATGGCGATGAGACTACCCCAGAGAAAACGGGTGGTCTTTCTTTTTAATGCGCTCATAAGTATCAAAACCTCCGCGGAAAAGGATCAGATGGGAAGGGACGCCTGAAAGGTACGGATGGCGGAGACGGTCTGCTCGTAATCTCCCCGCACGGTCTGGGCCAGGGGGAGGGCTTCAGGGTGAAAGCCGTCCCGAAGGGCGTCGCAGAGTTGGCTGCTGGACCGGTAAAGACTGGTGAAGCTCAGATTCTGGCATACGCCCTTGATGGTGTGGGCGCCTCGGAAGGCCTCGCCCCAGTTTTCTGCCGCCATAGAGGTCTGCAGCAGGTCATAGCTGGGATCGTCCAGGAATTTGAGGACAAATTTCCGGATCAGGCTCTCACTCCTCAGCCGGCTAAGGACCTCGTCATAGTCGCCGCCCAAAGCGGCGTAGCACTCCTGCAATGTCATGGCCTGTCCTCCTCCTTTTGATCGGGCTTGCCCTGTTCTCCGCCGGCGATGGGGGAGATGATGGAGAGGGTATCCCGCATGTTCTCATCATAGAACCGGAATTGGCCCCGGCCGCTGCGCTTGACGGTGTATAGGGCGTTGTCCGCGGCGTGGAAGAGGGCGTCGTAATCGGTCCCCACCCGGTCCGCCTGGGCGACGCCCATGCTCAGGGAGATGGGAAACCCCTCATATTCCCCCAGAAGGGAGCTGAAGATGCGCTGGATCGCCGCGTGAGGCTCCGTTTTATATTCCAGGAATATCAGGAATTCATCGCCGCCTACCCGGGCCACGATGTCACCGCCCCGGACTGCCTTGCGGAGCTTCTCTGTAATATGGCACAGAAGATGGTCGCCGAACAGGTGTCCCCGGCTGTCGTTGGCCTGCTTAAAATGGTCCAGGTCCAGGATGGCCAGGGCGCACTTGCCCAGGGGCCGCTCCTCCAGACGGATCATGATCTGCTTTCGGGCGCTGGCGTGGTTGAGAAGGCCGGTGAGAGGATCCCGGGAGGCCCTGCGCTGCAGGTCGGCCAACTCCATGCGGCTGGCGTGGATGTCCACGGCTTTGCCGATGGCGCCCATATACCGGGGCGGCTCGTCAGAGGACCAGGTGGCCCGGGCTACGATCCGGTGCCAGTGCCACTCCTCCCCGATGTGAAGCGGGCAGTCATAGGTCACCACGGGCTGTCCGGGAGAGGTGCTGCGGACAGCGTCGGAGAGGCCCTGGATATCCTTGGACTCGGCCAGGGACAGGACCCGGGGGTCGTGGAAGGGGTCTTTGATGACCTCCGGAAAGCCCAGCTTTTGGGCGCCGAAGGGGGAGAGGGTGATCGAGGGGGGGGAGAGGATGAACTCGAACTGGATCTCGTCGGTAAGAGCGGCAAAAAAGTCGTGCTTGATGCGCTCGTGTTCCAGAAGCTGCAGAGTTCGCTTGGATACGGACACGTCCTCGTGGCGGAGGATCTCTCCGGCGATATCGGAGGTGCTCTGGTGGAAGGCCCACATGTCGGTCTGGGTCAGCTCTTGCTGGATGGCGCCGGACAACTCGGTCAGGCACTCCAGCAGGATGGGATTAAAGGCGCCGCACTGTCCCTCCAGGATCATTTTTACGGCGGCGGGGTGGGAGAAGGGGGGCTTATAGACCCGCTTGCTGGTGAGGGCGTCGTATACGTCGGCCAGGGAGACCACCTGGGCGGAGATGGGGATGTCGTCCCCCTTCAGACCGTCGGGGTAGCCCTTGCCGTCATAGCGCTCGTGATGCCAGCGGCAGATCTCATAGGAGATCTTGACCAGAGGCTTATCCTGGTAGATGGGCAGGTCCCGCAGCATGCCCGCGCCGATGGTGGTATGGGTCTTGATGGTCTCAAATTCCTCCGGGGTGAGCTTGCCGGGCTTGTTCAGGATCTCTGACGGAATGGCGATCTTTCCAATGTCGTGGAGGGCGGAGGCGGTGGAGATGATGGCCACGTCCGCCGAGCTCAGAGGGTAGATCCCCTTCTGGCGGAGCCGCTCCAGCAGCAGTTCGGTAATGGTGTGGACGTTGCGGACATGGAGGCCGCTTTCGCCGTTGCGGAACTCCACCACGTGGCTGAGGATATCGATCATCAGATTGTTTTGCTGCTCCGCCTCATACATCTGGGCGGCCACCAGGCCCACCAGCCGCTTTTGCTTGGCGTAAAGGAGGATGGTATTTACCACCCGCTTATGGACGATGAGAGCGTCAAAGGGACGGGTGATGAAGTCGGTGGCCCCCAGCTCGTAGGCCCGCTCGATCTGGCTGGCTCCGCTCTCGGCGGAGATCATAATGACGGGGAGATCCTCGATCCAGTGGTTGCGGCCCATCTCGGACAGGACGCCGAAGCCGTCCAGCTCCGGCATGACGATGTCAAGCAGAACAAGGGACAGGTCTGAGCCGATGGACTGGATCAGCTCCACGGCCTGGGCTCCGTTTTCTGCCTCCAGGATCTCAAATTCTTCTCCCAGCATATCGGCCAGGATGGCACGGTTCATTTCCGAGTCGTCGGCAATGAGGATCTTATGCTTTTCATGGGATGACTGAATGGGGATCACGTCCTTACTGATTGTTGGGCCGGCTGGTCATTCGTTGGGCTCCAGGGGATGGACCGAGGCGTGGAGCCGGGCCGGGGAATGGGGGTATTGGCGGTTGAAGGTCCGGATCAGTCGCCGGCAGACCATACCGCTGTTTTCAAAATTGGCCTGGGGCAGCAGCAGGATATACTGGGATACGCTGCAGCGCGCCGCCACATCCCCGCGCCGCAGGGAGACGCGGATCAGCTCCCGCAGGTTATCCACCACCGTGTCCAGACTGCGGCGGGGCAGCTCCTGCCCCTTTTGGGGAAGGATGGAGATCAGGGCCAGATGGGCGGTATCCCCGCTGCGGACCACCGAGCGGGCGAGGGCGTGATAGATGGTCTTGAATACGTCGTAATCGCACAGCAGCGCGCCGCCTTTGTCGGGGGGCTCCCGGAGCTGCTCCAGGATCGTGCCGGAGGGCATGGTGTGCTTGTTTACCTCCCGCAGGGCTTCCCGGTAGAGGGCCAGCAGGTCCTGGGAGGGCATCACGCCGAATTCAGTCAGAAAAAGCTCACTCATTTCCTCGTATACCGAGACTGCCTCCTGCTGCCACTGCAGCCGGAGAAGGGCGTGTATCCAGTGGCGGTAAAACTGCTCTATGTATGGGTCGTGCTTCACGGCGGTCTGGCACAGATCTACGCACTCCTCCCACCGGGCCTCCCCCTCCAGAAGGGAAAGAAGCTCCAGGGTGGTATCCACGTAGAGGTTGTGGTAATGGGTGGAGAGGGGGACCACCCACAGCTCGGAGGAGAGCTTGGATAGAAAGTTTCCTCGGTAGAGGGCGTGGGCTTTCAGCCAGAAGCGGATCTTGTCCTCCGTCTTTTCTGCCTGTGCTCCCTTGTGGCACAGCGATTCAAAATCATCGATGTCCAGGTGGATGGGAACATCCGGATTCCAGGTATAGGCGGAGCCTTGCCGGAGGATCAGCTGGTGACCGGCCCCCTGCCCCAGGGGTTCCAGAGTGGAGCGGACCCGGTGGAGCATGGTTTTCAGGGCGTTGAGCGGATTGGCACTGCTCTCCTCGCCGCCCCACAGCAAATCTACCATCTCCTGAAGGGGGATGAGATGGGTGCGGTTACAGATCATATAGGCCAGCAGAAGCCAGACCTTTTTGGTCCGGTTATCGCTGTCGCTGATCCGGGAGGGACCGAGGCTCAGGGAAAATTCGCCCAGCATCCGGACTTCCAATGGATCAGATCCCATTGATTGGCGCCCTCTTTCCAAAATAGATTAGCTGGAGGATGTGTAGGAAATGTATTGTGATCGTAAACTTTAGAATAGCATAAATACAGGGATTTTGCAATTAATTTTTCACTGGGAGAGTAAAAATGGGGCAGATCAAAAATAAAAAATGAAAAGTTACACAAAAATGAAAAAATAGAAAAATATTCTTAAAAAAGTACTTCCCTTTTCCGGGAACATCTGGTATACTAAAGCCGTCCAAAAGAGAAACAGACTTCCCCATGGGGGAGATGGAACATAAGCTGGGAAAGGATAGAAAGGGGTGGCCCGGGATGAAAAACAGGATATGGCCCTTCGTCTTGGCGCTGTCCTTGCTGACAGGCTGCGCCGCGGGAGCGGAGACGCCGGCGGTGCGGACGGCCCTGCTGGGGCGGACGGCCGCGGAGGAAGTGGTGATCGGGGAGGATCTGGTGGCCCTGGCGGCGGCGCCGGCGCTGTCCTCTGCGCTGACGCCGGTGGCCTCGGGAACAAAGACGGTCAAGAGCAAGAGGGCCACTGTGGACTATTCCAACACTGGGGACGGCTATGTGATGGTGAATTTTACCGCCCAGAGCGATAGGAAGCTGAAGGTCAAGGTGATCGGACCCACCACCGAGTACCTCTACAATATAACGGCCCAGGAGTGGACCACCTTTCCCCTGGCCGACGGAAATGGGACATACACGGTAAAGGTCTACGAGCAGAATCCCGCCACGGGGAAATACGCCGTGGTGACCACGGCTGAATTTACGGCCGCCATGACCGACGAGTTTGCCCCCTTCCTGCGGCCCAACCAGTATGTGGATTATACCGACGCTGTCAATACCCTTGCCAAAGCGGAGGAGCTGACAAAGGGGGAGACGGGGACGCTGGCCAAGGTGGAAAAGGTCTATGACTTTGTGGTGGGGAACCTGACCTACGACAAGGCGCTGGCGCAGAGCGTAAGCTCCGGGTATCTGCCTGTGCTGGACCAGGTGCTGGCCAAGGGAAAAGGGATCTGCTTTGACTATGCCGCGCTGATGACGGCCATGCTCCGCAGCCAGGGGATCCCCTGCAAGCTGGTGACGGGATATGTGGGGACCACCGATCCTGCCTTTCACGCCTGGATCAGCGTGTGGACGGAGGAGACGGGCTGGGTGGACAACGCCGTCTATTTTGACGGCGCCGCCTGGCAGCGGATGGATCCCACCTTTGCCTCCTCCGGGAAAAACAGCGACAGCATCAAACAATATATCGGGGATGGAAAAAACTATTCCAGCAAATACTTTTACTGATCGGAAGAAATTCTCTTTACGAATGAATTAATTTAAGGTAGAATGGGCTTGTGGAAAATTCCGCAAGCCCATTTTTATATTTTTGATTGGAGCAAGGAGAGACCATGGATAACAAGATGTCGTATGAAGAGATCTCCGCCCTGTGCCTGGAGCTGTCCATGCTCCTTCGCGCCGGGGTGATGGTGGGAGACGCGCTGTCCCTGCTGGCTGAGGAGAGCGAGGGAGAGAGAAGCGCCCTGCTGCAGACCATGGCCCGCCAGGTGGATGGAGGGGTCAGCCTCTCCGGCGCCATGGAGGCTTCGGGACGGTTTCCCGTCTATGTCCGTGGCCTTGTGGAGGTGGGGGAGCGCTCCGGCCGCACGGAGGAGGCCCTTGGGGCCTTGTCCCGCTACTATGAGGAGCGGACGCGGATGACCCGGCGGCTGCGCAGCGCCCTTCTGTATCCGGCGGTGATGCTGGGGTTGATGCTGGTGGTCATCGGCGTTCTGCTGGTGCGGGTGCTGCCCGTGTTTGACGACGTATACGCATCCCTGGGCGGGCGGCTTACCGGGCTGGCCGGAGGTCTGCTGACTCTGGGCCGCTGGCTGGATGGGGCCATGCCGGTGCTGTGGGGCCTGCTGGCCCTGTTGACGCTGTTCCTGCTCGCCTTTGGAGCATCCGCCCCCTTCCGGGAGAAGATGCTGGCCCTTTGGCAGAAAAAGCGGGGGGATAGAGGATTCTCCCGGCAGATGTCCACCGCCCAGGTAGCCCAAGCTCTCGCCATGGGAATGTCCAGCGGCCTGCCCATGGAGGAGGCCCTGACCTTGGCCGCGGGGCTGGTGGCGGATGTGCCCGCCGCCAGAGACCGCTGCCTTGCCTGCCGGGAGCAGATGGAGGGAGGAGAGGCTCTGGGCAGCGCCCTGCGGACCAGTGGACTTTTGCCCGCGGGCCGGTGCCGCCTGTTGGAGATGGCCCAGCGGGGCGGGGCGGGGGACGGCGCCATGGCCAAGATCGCCGCCGACCTGGCCGAGGAGTGCGACGCGGCCCTGGAGGAGAAGGTGAGCCGGGTGGAGCCTGCTCTGGTGCTGACCTGCTCGGTACTGGTGGGAATGATCCTTCTGTCGGTGATGCTGCCCCTGATGCACATCATGTCGGCCATTGGGTGACGGTATGAAGAAGAGACGGAACAGAGTACGCGGGGACTTGGGGTGGCTGCTCCTTCCGGTATTCGCGGCGCTGGCGCTGGTGATCTTTGCCGGAGCGGTGGACAGCCTGACCGTGGGACGCAGTGTGGAGGACCGGCAGCAGATGGAGCAGGCCCTTCGCCGCAGTTGTGTGGCCTGCTATGCCGCAGAGGGACGCTACCCCCCCGATCTGGAGTATCTGCAGGAGCGCTACGGACTGCAGCTGGATCAGGAGAGATACACCGTGATCTACGACATATTTGCCCCCAACCTTATGCCGGATATTACAGTATTGGAACTTGAGCCATGAAGAAACGAGTGATACAACATCATACGGATGCCCTGGCGGCCCTGCTTCTTTTCGGGGTGTTTGCCGCCTGCATCCTCTCGGTACTGCTCACCGGGGCGGAGGCCTACCGCCGCCTGACCCAGCGGGATCAGGCGGCCTATGCCCGGCGCACGGCCGTGCAGTATATCGCCACCCGGGTCCGGCAGGCGGACAGTCTGGCGCTGGTGTCGGTGGAGGAGTTCCAGGGGGTCACCGCTCTGGTCCTCCGGGAGGATGGAGAGTACGCCACCCGGGTCTATTGCCATGAAGGGTATTTGAAGGAGCTCTATGCCTCGGAGGAGGACCTGATGGTGCCGGGGGACGGGGAGCGGATCATGGCGGCGGAGGGCCTGGAGCTCTCTCTGGACCAGGGACTGCTCACCGTGTCGGTCACCGGAGAGAACGGGGAGGAGAGCACCCTCCTTCTGTCTCTGCGCAGTGGAGAGGAGGGGAGGACATGAGGAGCAAAGCGCCGCTGGCTCTGATGGAGCAGATGGTGATGATCCTGGTATTTGCGGTGGCCTCCGCCCTGTGTCTGCAGGCCTTCGCCCAGTCCGAGCTGATCTCCCGCCGGGGGGAGGACCGGGACCGGGCGGCGGTGTTATGCCAGTCGGTGGCGGAGGTGGTCCGGAGCAACGGCGGGGACCTGTCCGCCGCCCTGCGGCAGGTGACGGGCCAGCGGCCCGGCGCCCGGGACGCCCAGGGGGTGGACCTTGTGGACTACCGGGAGGACTGGACCATCATCGACCACTGGAACGCCCAGGGGGGCGACACAGCCTACCGGCTGATCGCGGAAGCTGTAGACAGCGGCTATCCCGGCCTGGGGCAGGCCCGGGTCAGCGTCACCCAGGCCGGAGAGACGGAGCCTCTTTTCCAGCTGGACGTGGCCTGGCAGGTCCCGCTGGACGCCGCCATTCCTCAGGAGGACAAGGACCGGGCACTGAAGGAGGCCCAGCGTCTGGCCGCGGAGATCCGGGAGCGGGGGCTGGGCGCCTCTGCCCTCTGGGGAGAGAGCGACGGTATGGGCGGCTGGCACCAGTATTTCAACGGGGGCTGGGAGCCGGAGATCAGCTATGCCCAGGCCGTATATGAACTTTGGTACAGCGGCGGGAAGGTGGAGGCCGCCTGGAATCAGACGGATGAGAACGGTTTTGTCACCGGGGTCCGGGTGATCCTGTGTACCGTAAACCTGGGAGAGGAGGAGGGCCATGCCTGACAGAAAAAGAGATCCGCTGCCCCCGCCCATCGGGGGAGCCTCCCTCCTGGCGGCTTTTGCGGTACTGTGTCTGACGGTATTCGCCCTTCTGAGCCTGTCCACCGTCCGGGCGGACGACCGGTTGGGGAAGGCCACGGTCCAGGCGGTCACCGACTATTACGCCGCCGATCTGGAGGCCCAGACTATTTTGGCCCGGATCCGGAACGGGGAACACCCTGAGGCCGTGACCATTGAAAGCGGGGGGGCGGTGACCTGGGCCAGCTATACTTGTCCCATCTCAGACGCCCAGGAGCTTCGGGTCCGGGTGGAGTTGACGGCGGAGGGGGGCTACCGGGTCCTCTGCTGGCAGACCGCCGCTGTGGAGGAGTGGGAGTTTGACGACTCTCTGGACCTTTGGGACGGCGAACTCTTTTGAATTGCGGGCCGGGGCGGCAGAGATCCTGCCCCTGCGGACCCTATATCATATACACTTGAGGAGGGATTTCCCCCATGGCAGAATTATTGGAATACCTGCAGCGCGCGGTGGCTGACGGCGCATCCGACCTGTTTTTTGTGGCCGGCGGTCCGGTGAGCGAAAAGCTGGAAAAACACCTGCGGCCCATGGACAACGAACGGCTGATGCCCCGGGAGAGCAGCCGCCTGATCTCCCAGCTCTATGGGCAGGCCAACCGCCCTATGGACGCCTACCAGCGCCGGGGGGATGACGACTTTTCTTTCTCGGTGCCCGGCCTGGCCCGGTTTCGGGTCAACACCTATTTCCAGCGCAGTTCCATGGCGGCGGTGGTGCGGGTGGTGGCCTTCGATATCCCCAGCTGGCTGAAGCTGGGGATCCCCAAGGACGTTATGGATCTGGCCGATCAGACCGACGGCATGATCCTGGTCACCGGCACGGCGGGCAGCGGCAAATCCACCACCCAGGCCTGCATCGTGGACCGCATCAACCACACCCGGGAGGCCCACATCATCACCCTGGAGGACCCCATTGAGTTCCTCCACCGGAACCAGCGGAGCATCGTGTCCCAGCGGGAGATCGCCATCGACACTCAGGACTACCTCTCCGCTCTTCGCTCCTGCCTGCGGCAGGCCCCCGATGTGATCCAGCTTGGGGAGATGCGGGACCATGAGACCATCCGTACCGCCATGACCGCTGCCGAGACGGGTCACCTTCTGATGGCGACCCTCCACACCAAGGGGGCGGTGAACACCATCGACCGTATCGTGGACGCCTTCCCCAGCAGCCAGCAGGGGCAGGTCCGGGTCCAGCTGAGCATGGTGCTGCGCACGGTGGTCTCTCAGCAGCTCCTTCCCGACCAGAGCGGCGGCCTGGTCCCCGCCTTTGAGGTCATGCATGTGAACAGCGCCATCCGCAGCCTGATCCGGGACAGTAAGACCCACCAGATCGACTCCGCTATTGCGGCCGGGGCCGCCGAGGGCATGAGGACCATGGATCAGTCCATTCTGGAGCTTTACCATAGCGGCCGCATCTCCCGGGAGACCGCCCTTCTCTATACGGAAAACCCGGAACAGCTCCGGCGGCGGATGGGATTTTGATTTGTGTATTTTGACGAAGACCTTTGAAAGAAAAGAAGGAAAATGTAACGGGTTTTGTAACCACTCCATGATATAATACCAAGGCAAACAGGGACGGCGCCGCCGCCCTGATCCCAAAGAGCAGGGGGGGAAGAAAATGACTCAACGATTCCGTGGAAACGAATATCGGACCACTGTGATCTGTGTCGATTCCTACCAAAATGCAGTCCTGACAGGCCGTTTTTATAACCCGGCCTGCAAAGAGGAGATCCGGTTTCAAAGCTTGAGCCAGCTCCTGGTAAAAATGCAGGATATGCTGGATCAGACCCAGTTTCCCCAATCTTTTACACTTGCGCGTTCTTTTTCGGGCCGGGCCCCGGGGGAGCAGGGGGAGGGCGTCGTTCCCAGCACAGAGCACGCGGGAAAGCTGGCCACGTTTGCGCTCCGGCTCCTTTTCCGCCAGAATGCCAGTTGGCAGGGTTCGGTGACCTGGTTGGAGCAGGGACAGGAGGAGAGCTTTCGCAGCGTGCTGGAGCTGATCCTTCTTTTGGACAGCGCCCTGAGCGGTATGTGAGTATGATTGGGAAAATGGAATAAGGCCGAGCCTACGATCCAACATCGCAGATTGCAGGACAAAAGGCATATGCCTTTTGCGGTGGGCCATTGGCCCACCAATAGACTTTAGCACAGGCCCGTGAAATGATAGAATCAACAATCATAGAGAGGAGCCAGAACGATGAAGAGTAGGAGACTATTAGCCATCCTGCTGACGGTAGGTATGCTGCTGGGGATGCTGCCCGGAGCGGCTTTCGCCGAGGAGGACATCCCCGCCGTTGTGGAGGGGCTCGCGATCTGTGAGACCTGCGGGGAGGATCCCTGCGTGTGCGAGGAGGAGCCTTCCTCGGGGCCTGAGACCCCTGAGACGGAGGAGACTGAGGCTCCCGAGACCGAGACGGAAAAGCCTGAGGAGGAGGGCGGGGAGCCTGAGCCTCAGGAGCCTGAGGCGGGTTCCTTCGAGGAGGAGCCCATGATGGCCCTTACCCTTCGGGAGGAGGAGCTGGTGGAGACCGGGGAAGACACGGTGGGCGTGACGGTCACCGGCGTCAAGGGTGCGGATAACCAGGTCTATGGTACTATGCAGGAAGCCTATGAGGCTGTAAAGAAAGTGCTGGAGAATATGCCTGTCAGCAACGGCGATGCGCTGGGACAGGGCGTGCTGATTGGCAATGAGGCGAAGGCGGAATTTGAAAAGGTCTTTGACCAGCCAACCACCCTTGCGGGACATGAGGGTGTGAAGCTGACATGGACCATCTATGGACGGGTGGAGATCCCCTCCGACCTGGGCAACCACTATCTGAGCGGGGGCCGTTCCGCCGCTTGGTACGGCAGTGATGAGATGACCATCCGGGAGATCGAGGTGGTGGGGGGTAACGCCGCCGCTGAGCTCGTCATGACACAGGGTCCTGAGATGCCCTATCAGTGGTGGGGGGATACAACGGATGACTATTTCTCCCTGACCGTTGCGGGAGTTATGTTGAGCCCCAATAATGCGAACCGCCAGCTGAGCGTGGGCGGCGGGTTTCGGAGCAATTTTGACTACACCATTGAAAACTGTACGGTCAATGGGACGGTTTATTTCTATTTCCATGGGACCTCCAAGCTGGCGGTCAGGGACTGTATCTTTCAGGGAAGCGGCCGGGAGAACTATGCGTTTATGGCCCAGGGACATGAGAGTGAGCCCCTGAGTGTTGAATTTGTGGGGAACACAGTCTCTGGCTACCGGCGGGGCATCAACATTGACCAGGTGACGGCCGAGGTTGCCATCGTGGATAACACCATCACTCCGGGAGTGGGGTATTCCGCGGTTCAGCTCAGTGGGTTCCAGACTGCTGTGGTCGAAGGAAACACGGTATATGATCAGGGCAACTTCCTTACCCTCCATGAGAAACTGGCTAAAAACCAGGTCCAGGGCCGCAGTCTTCTTGTAAAGGGGAATGCGGTGAAGGCGGTGGAAGGGATCCAGGGTTATTTGATCTATGACGACATTACGGCGGCGGGAGTTGATGTGGGTGAGCTCTGCCTTGAGTTGACCATGGAGAGAAATGAGATCGATGAGAGTATCATCACCACCCATGGAATCAAGGGGGGAACGGTATATGAGACAAAGGCCGCTGCCCTTGTGGCCGAGGTGGATGGAAAGCAGTATACCTCCCTGCAGAAGGCCCTTGACGCGGCTGGGGCTGGCGATACCGTCATTGTTCTGAGGGATACGGAAGAAAACATCACTTTGCCCCTGAAGAGCTTGACGCTGACCGCTGAAGGGGAGAACAAGCCTGTTTTGAAAGGCGAGGTCAGCTTCGCCAAGGGCGCGATGGCTGATGGCGCTCAGGTGGTTATTGAGAATCTGGCCTTTGAAAACACCTATATCAAGCTGGTAACCTGGGGTAATACCACTAACCTCAACAAGATGGGCGGGCTGACCATCCGTAACAACACCTTTACCGGTAAGCCCGAGAATGGGACAGGGAATATTTACGCCATCCATATCAACAATGGCGAAGATGCCGTGAAGAATCTGACCATCACTGGCAATGAGTTCACTAACTGCGGGCTGAACGACGGCGGCTGCGTGTATGCTACAGCCTGTGGCGAGCTGGTGGTGAAGGACAATGTGTTTCAAAACAGCGCGATGAATGCCCTGACTCTCATCGGTAAGGACAGCGCGGGCAACGGGACGACCTCCGCCGCCATTACCGGCAACGTCTTTGATCAGTGGGCCGTTGTGCCTGAAAATCGTGGGGATGGCCGGGCCATGCGGCTGAGCAATTTTGGGCATGACGTTGATTTGAGGAACAACAGCTTTGTCAGTTCTAATCTTCCTGAGGAGTATATCAAGCTGACCGGGCTGGCGGAAGGCAAGAAGGCCGACGCGGACAAGTGCTACTGGGGCGGCGAAGCCCCTGCCGCTGAAAAGCTGCAGGGCATCAGCCCTGTGCTTTCCTACTACGCGGATGAGGCTATGACCCAGTTGGTTGTGGGGGCTGCCGTTGTGGCTGAGGTGGACGGCAGGTACTACTCCTCGCTCCAGGAGGCCGTGAAGGCTGCCCCTGCGGGCGGCAGCGTTCAGGTGCTGAAGGATGTGTCTCTGAGCGGGGCCATCAATCCGGGAAAGGAGATCACCATTGAAGGGATCAATAAGGAGGATGGTTCCAAGCCTGTGATCAGTGGAGCAAAGGGCCTGTTCAGCTTTACCACGGCCAGCGGGACTTTGAAAAACCTGGAGCTTCAGGCCACGGGTAATACCTGGTATATCTACCACAGCGCCGGAGTGCAGACCGGCGAGGTGAAGCTGACCGTAAGCGGATGCGAATTTACCATGGCGGAAGGCGTGAACGCAGTAGGAAACCTGGTCATGACAGAGGGAACCAAGACAAAGACACCGCTGGTCTTTACGGGTAATACGGTGAAGGCCCATTCCCGTGTGGCCTTTGCCGGCCCTGGCGACAATACGGTGATCACGGACAATGTGATCGACCTGATGGGGGAGCAGTATGCCGGCGGAGGCCGAACCAGCATGATCGGGCTGACCGCCACGGCCGAGACCGGAGATGTGGTCATCACCGGGAACGAATTCCGGAACGCCAACCGGGTGCTGGCGGTGGACAACGCGCCGAATATGCCGGCTGACAAGCTGACCTTCCAGAACAACAAGTTCATCGACTGCCGCTGGGCCTTTGAATTGAAGGGGAGCGATGAGCGGGAGTTCAATATCAACTACAACTATTACAGCTTTGGCGGTGCGGTATCCGCCCCCAGGATCGAGGACGCTGACGGGGCGGCGGGCCACTTTGACGATGGAAACGCCTACGCCGGCGAAGGGATCGTCAATGACGTGTACTACACCACCGAGGCGATGGAGAGGACCCTGAACCTTACTCCCGCCACGGTGAGTATCCGGGTGGGGAATACCGCGGCTCTGGCTGCCACGTCCGAGACGATGGCCGGTACGGTCACCTGGACTTCCAGCAATCCCACGGTGGCGAGTGTGACTGAGAGCGGTGTGGTCACCGCTGTGGCGGAGGGTTCGGCGGTGATCACCGCTACCCTGGGCGAGACTACCGCCACCTGCACCGTGACCGTGACCCGCGTTACCTCCGGCGGCGGCTCCAGCACCACCCGGCCCACTCGGCCCACCCGGCCCGAGGAGAACCTGGGGGAGAACGACGTGCCCCTGGCCCAGCCCCTGCCCTTTGTGGACGTGGCGGAGGAGGACTGGTTCCATGAGGCCGTCCGGTTTGTCTTTGAGCGGGATATGATGAAGGGGATCAATGATGGGACCCTCTTTGAGCCCACTATGAATACCACCCGGGGCATGATCGTCACGGTCCTCTACCGGCTGGAGGGTGAGCCTGAGGCTGCAGTATCCACCTTCTCCGATGTGGAGCGGGATACCTGGTATGCCGCCGCTGTGGATTGGGCTGCCGCCAATGGCGTTGTCAAGGGCTATGAGGACGGTTCCTTCCGGCCGGAGAACACGATCACCCGCCAGGAGATGGCCGCTATCCTCAGCCGCTACGCCGCTTTCAAGGGCTACGATAAGTCTGCGGTGGGGGATATGAGCCTCTATAACGACAAGACCCTCATTGCTGAGTGGGCCTTGGAGGATATGACCTGGGCCGTGGGCGTGAAGGTGCTCTCGGGCAAGGGCAACAACCTCCTTGACCCCTTGGGCACCGCCTCCCGGGCCGAGGCCGCCCAGATGCTGAAGAATTTCAGCGAGGCCTTTGAGGCCAAGACCGAGGGCTAAAGAGCAAAATAGAGGGAGCGGCCGGAGTTTTCCGGCCGCTCCTTTTTGCGGCTTTGGAGGGGGCGGCTGTTGTTGAAATCCCGCCCAAAACCCGGTATAATGGAAGGGAAACCGCGGTCCCGGAAAAGGAGGAGAGGGTATGGAACAACTGAAAAAGCTGCCGCTGCCCCTATTGCTGTGGTTCCATGAGAACGCCCGAACCCTCCCTTGGCGCAGCGACCCCACCCCCTACCACGTGTGGGTCTCCGAGATCATGCTTCAGCAGACGAGGGTGGCGGCGGTGCTGGACTACTACCGCCGTTTTATGGGGGAGCTGCCCACGGTGGAGGTCCTGGCGGAGTGCGGGGAGGACCGGCTGATGAAGCTGTGGCAGGGGCTGGGCTACTATAGCCGGGCCAGGAACCTCCAAAAGGCCGCCCGGCAGGTGATGGAGGACTTCGGCGGGGAGTTCCCCTCCCGCTATGAGGACATCCGCTCCCTGGCCGGGGTGGGGGAGTATACTGCCGGGGCCATCTCCTCCATCGCCTTTGGCCTTCCCGTGCCGGCGGTGGACGGGAATGTGCTCCGGGTGGTGAGCCGCCTCACCGACGACCACCGCGAGGTGACCCGGCCCCAGGTGAAGGAGGAGATCCGCGCCGCCCTGGAGAAGGTCATCCCCCGGGACATGCCCGGAGATTTCAACCAGGCCATGATGGATCTGGGGGCCACGGTGTGTATCCCCAATGGGGCGCCTCTGTGTGAAAAATGCCCCGCCCAGGAATTTTGTCTGGGCCATCTGCAGGATACGGCCCGGGAGCTGCCCGTAAAGGCCCCAAAAAAGGAGCGGAGGAACGAGGAAAGAATAGTTTACATAATATTTTGGGAGGGGAAGGTGGCTCTCCGCCGCCGCCCTGCCCGGGGGCTGCTGGCGGGGCTGTGGGAGTATCCCAACGAGCTCTCCCCCTGGTCCTGTCCGGTAAAGGGGAAGATGGAGTTTGCCGGAACGGGCAAGCACGTTTTTACGCACAAGGAATGGCATATGACGGTCTATACCGTTACGGCGGAGGAGGACGGCCTGCCCCCTGACTGGGTGTGGGCGGGCAGGGAGGAGTGGGAAAAGACCTACGCTCTCCCCAGCGCCTTCGCCCCCTTTGCCCATATCGTGGAGGAGAGCCTGCGGTGAGTTTTACCGTGGGGGAGACTGGGCCGGGGGGGCTTTCCCCGGGTGGCGGAGCGTGTCTGCCTCCGGGTCTGGAGATTCGATAAGAGCACCGCCGGGCTATAGGGTTCCCTGGACTTTGAAGCGGGCTGGAGCGAGAAAGTTGACATAATATTTTGGAGGGGATCAGAATGGAACGTAACGCTGCTGTCTGGCGGGACAGGCTGTTTGCTCTCTGTCTGGCGGGGCTTTTGATCCTGCGGTTTCCGGTGATCATCCTGCCCTGCTATGGACTTTTGCCTATCTCGAAGGACATGGGGCTGCTGCTGTTCCAGGTGGGCACCTACCCCCTGACGGCCATAATGGTCCTGCTGAAGCGGGACTGTCTGGAAAAATACCATATCGACGGCCTGGCTCTGGGCCTGCTGGTCTTTGCTCCGCTGGGGTGCTTTGTGACCCAAGGGCTCCTGCAGGGAGGATGGTCGGAGCTGCCCTTTACCACCTACGTCAATGGGGGTCTGGCTGTGCTGTTTGGGCTGGCCCTTCTGATCCGGCGGCCCGCTCTGCCCGCCAGGGGGGCGGCCATGGGGGGATGGGTGGTCTTTTCCGTCCTGATAGCGGTGTGCGAGGCGTTGGCGGTCGGATACCTGCTGCATTTTCAAAAGACCATCCCTCCGGAGGTGCGGATTTCCCTGCCCGGGCAGGCGGCAAGGGCTCTTCTGCTGACCTTTACCCAGCTCTCCACCGCCGCGGCCCTGGAGGAGCCTCTGTTCCGGGGTTTTCTGTGGGGGGAGTTGCGGGACCGGGGCTGGAAGGAGGTTCATATCTGGCTGTTTCAGGCCCTGCTGTTTACCTTGGGCCACATCTACTATCTGGGAGCTGCCAATATTTCCTTCTTTGCGGTGGTCCCTTTGGGAGCCTTGCTCCTTGGCTGGATAGCCTGGAAGTCCCGGAGCATCGGAACCAGTATGCTGGTCCACGGCATCAGCAATTCCCTGGCGGGAAATCTTTTCATTCTGCTGTGGCGGTGACCTATTTATAGGAAAGGAGGAGCTCCCATGACCTTTGACGAACTGAAGGAGAAAGCCCACGCCCTGCCCTTGAAGCCCGGCGTTTATATCATGCAGGACAAGCGCAACGAGGTCATCTATGTGGGCAAGGCCAAGGCCCTGAAAAACCGGGTCTCCCAGTATTTTGCCAACCTGGCCTCCCACACGGAGAAGACCCGGGCCATGGTGGCCTCTATCGACCACTTTGACGTGATTGTGGCCGATTCGGAGTTTGAGGCCCTGGTGCTGGAAAACTCCCTTATCAAACGCCATCAACCCCATTACAACATCCTTTTGAAGGATGACAAGGGCTACCCATACATCCGGCTGGATGTGAATGCGGACTATCCCCGGTTCTCCCTGGCCAACAAGGCCGCCGAGGACGGAGCCCGGTACTTCGGCCCCTTTGGAAGCCGCAGCGCCACCTGGGATATTGTGGAAGCCCTCCGCTCGGCCCTGAAGCTGCCCTCCTGCCGGAAGAAATTCCCTCGGGACGTGGGCAAGGAGCGGCCCTGCCTTAACTACCATATGGGCCTGTGCGACGGCTATTGCCGCCCTGAAATGGACCCAGCCCGCCATAAGGAGGCCATGGACCAGGCAATCCGCCTGCTGGAGGGCCAGTTCAAGGAGGTCAAGGCGGACCTCACCGCCGAGATGGAACTTGCTGCCGAGGAGATGCGCTTTGAGAAGGCCGCCGAGCTGCGGGACAAGATCCGCGCCATCGAACTGCTGGGCAAGCGGCAGAAGGTGGTGGCCGGCTCCCTGGCGGATACCGACGTGGTGGGGTATCACCGGGGGACAGCCAAAAGCTGTTTCGTGGTTCTCCACTACGTGGAGGGCGATTTGGCAGCCAAGGATATGGATCTGATCGACATCCCTATGGAGGGGGAGGAGAGCGAGGCCGTCTCCGCTCTGGTCCGACAATATTATGTAAACCGTCCCCGGCTGCCCAAGCAGATATTGCTCCCCTGTGAACTGGAGGACGAGGTGCCCATCACCCGCCTGCTGTCCGAGGCCTGCGGACACCGGGTGGAGCTGGTGACTCCCCGGCGGGGAGCCAAGATGGACCTTATCAAGCTGGCAAACAAGAACGCGGTGGAGGAGGTGGAGCGGGCCACCTCCCGGGAGGAGCGGCAGTCCAAGACTCTGGAGCTGCTGGGCAAGGTGCTGGACATGGAGCCTCCCCGCCGCATCGAATCCTACGACATCTCCAACCAGGGAGCTGACGACATCGTGGCCTCCATGGTGGTCTATGTGGACGGCAAGCCCCTGAAGCGGGACTACCGCCGCTTCAAGCTGAAGGATATGGACATGCCCAACGACTACGCCTCCATGGAGCAGGTGCTCACCCGGCGGTTCCAGCGGTATCTGGA
>CANPNN010000004.1 GCA_947575475.1 uncultured Pseudoflavonifractor sp. | reverse complement strand
GTTTATGTTGTGAAACCAGAATCACTTCTGGTCTCACATCAATTGTAAACTAACAAAATAAAAAATTTCGCCGGGGAGCGGGCCGCTTGTGTTCGGGAACGGGTTGTGGTATGATTTGTGGTATCTTCCAAAGGAAATGAGACGGAGAGAGGATGAGCCTGCCATGTGGCTTCTTTTTGCCCTGCTGTCCGCTGTGTTTGCTGCCCTCACCTCTATTCTGGCCAAGGTGGGCATAGAGGGGGTCAACTCCAACCTGGCCACCGCCATCCGCACCGCTGTGGTGCTGGTGATGGCCTGGGGGATGGTGTTTCTGACCCATGCCCAGACAGGGCTGGGACAGATCGACAGGAAAAGCTGGCTGTTCCTCATCCTGTCCGGGATCGCCACAGGAGCCTCCTGGCTGTGCTACTATAAGGCCCTGCAGATGGGGGAGGTATCCAAGGTGGTCCCCATCGACAAGCTCAGCGTGGTCATCACCCTGGCTTTGGCCTTTGTGTTTCTGCATGAGAAATTTACCGCCAGATCCCTGACCGGCTGTATCCTGCTTGCCGCGGGAACGTTGGTGATGGCGCTTTGAGGAGGGGGAGCATGGAGGACAGAACGCAACTGAAGGTCATCGCCCGGATGGAAAGCCAGTTTCCCTCCAAGTTCGGCATTCCCCGGCAGAGCGGGCTGGTGGAGGAGCTGCGCTCCACGGTGGTCTTTGAGTCGGAGTTCCGAAACCCCGACGCCCTCCGGGGGATGGAGGGCTTTTCCCACCTGTGGCTGATCTGGGGCTTTTCGGCCAACCGGAGGGAGGGGTGGTCCCCCACGGTGCGGCCGCCCCGGCTGGGGGGGAATGAGCGGCTGGGGGTATTCGCCACCCGTTCCCCCTTCCGCCCCAATCCCCTTGGCCTTTCCTGCGTAAAGCTGGAGAGGGTGGAGTTATCCACCCCAAAGGGGCCTGTGCTCCACGTATCCGGCGCCGATCTGATGGACGGCACCCCCATCTATGATATCAAGCCCTACGTACCCTACGCCGACTGCCGGCCCGAGGCGAGGGAGGGCTTCGCCACCCCGCCGGAGGGGCGGCTGCGGGTGGAGATCCCCCCGGAAGTGGAGGGGCGGATCCCCCCGGAGCGGCGGGAGGCCCTGCGGGGAGTGCTCTCCTGGGATCCCCGGCCCCACTATCAGGACGACCCCCAGCGGGTCTACGGGATGTCCTTTGCCGGGATGGAAGTCAAGTTCACCGTGGCGGGGGAGGTTTTGATGGTGGTTGAGGTGACGGAGGGCCGGGGGCGGGTCCCAAATCCGTCTGCCCCATAGGAACCACCCGCCCAGGCGGCGTGAATCTCAACAAAAAATCGTAAAGGTTACGATCCCTTCAGCGGCAGCGGCGCAAGAGGGAGCACGGGTCGCCCTGAGGGAGCCGCCGGGCAATCGTGGGCGTAACCATAGGGCTTGCATTTGAGGGATAGCCTATTAAGATCGGGGCTCTTTACGGTTGTATCGTAGCCCCTATATTTTCCCACTGGTCTTATGCCCTTAAAGATTCGGAGGCCAGAACCGCTTCTAAAGCGGTTTTACCCGCAAGGGGTACGCCCCAGCCGTAAGCGGCAAAGCCGCCAACGGCTGGGCTGTGGCCCCGGCTGGGAAAGCCAAGAAATAGGCCCCCGGCCGGGTAGGCCGGGAAAAGGGGATACCACAAGGGTATAAGGCACAGCTTTCTTACCTGTGTGAGCGCTGGTTCGAAATGACGGGCGAGCGTGCGGGGTGGGGGGATGGCTTATGATCAAGGGAGAGGAAGCGATGGAGATGGAACCACAGTTGAGGCGGAAAGCCTGGAGAGAGGGGATGCGGGACGGGGTGCCCATTGCCCTTGGCTACTTTGCCGTGGCCTTCTCCCTGGGGATCGCGGGACGGAACGCGGGGCTTACCCCTGGACAGGGGTTTGTGATCAGCATTCTCAACCACGCCTCCGCCGGGGAGTACGCGGGCATTACCGCCATTGCCGCCATGGCCCCCTACTGGGAGCTGGCCCTCACCATCCTTATCACCAACGCCCGGTATCTGCTGATGAGCTGCGCTTTGAGCCAGAAGTTCGCGCCGGAAACCTCCCTGTGGCACCGGATCGGGGTGGGGTTTGGGATCACCGACGAGATCTTTGGCGTGACGATGGCCCGGCCTGGGGCGGTGGAGCCCCTCTATACTTACGGGGCCATGCTGGTGTCCATCCCCAGCTGGGCCGCGGGTACGGCCCTGGGGATCGTTGCCGGGAACATTTTGCCCCTGCGGGTGGTCTCCGCCCTCAGCGTGGCTCTGTATGGGATGTTTCTTGCCATCATCATCCCGCCTGCCCGAAAGGATAAGGTGGTGGGAGCGCTGGTGCTTCTCAGCTTCCTGTGCAGCTTTGCCCTGGGGAAGGCGGCGGGAGCGTTCCGGTTGGAGTGGCTTACCGGAGGGACCCAGGTCATTCTGCTGACCCTGCTGCTGGCGGGAGGAGCCGCTGCGGTATTTCCGGTGAAGGAGGAAGAAAACCATGGGGGGTAACGTATATATCTATATCGCTGTGATGTCCCTGGTGAGCTTCGCCGTCCGGGTGCTGCCTCTGACTTTGATCCGGGGGCAGATCAAAAGCCCCTTTATCCGTTCCTTTCTCCACTATGTACCCTATGTGACCCTGGCGGTGATGACCTTCCCCGCCATTGTGGAGGCCACGCAGGTCCCTGTGGCGGGAGCCCTGGCGCTGCTGGTGGGAGTGGTCCTGGCCTGGAGGGGAGCGGGGCTGTTCCCGGTGGCGGTGTGCTGCTGTTTGACGGTGCTGGCGGCGGAGGGGATATTGGTAAGGTAAAATGGAAAAGGCGAAAAGCTGTGGGGGATGGGGAGCGGCGCCCACGGCGGGGGAAGGGCGCGGAAAAAGAAAAGAGAAAAATTGGGGGTGGGCAGAGGACAAAAAATGTGGTATGATAGAGTAACGTTAGAAAATTAACAATAACGAAAAAGACTGTGAAGGAGTGAGCGGGAATGAATCGGATCGAGATCATCCACCCCTCCGGGGCGGAGAGGAAGGTCAGCAGCATGTACGCCGACCTGGCCCGGCGGGGGGCGGTGGCTCCGGCGGGCAACTGCCCGGTGGAGCAGAGCGCCGCCTTTTTGACCCTATGTGTGTCCCAGAGCTGCGGCAAGTGCGTGCCTTGCCGGGTGGGACTGAACCAGATGTCTTTGATCCTGGGCCGCATCCTGGAGGGCAGGGGAGAGATGGAGGACCTGGACACTCTGGAGCGGCTGGCCCGGACGATCCGGGACAGCGCCGACTGCGCCATCGGCTACGAGGCGGCGGGGAGTATGCTGGACAGTCTGCAGTCCTTCCGGGAGGATTTTCTGGCCCACATCCACTCCAACCACTGTACCGCCACCTTTGTGCCGGTGCCCTGCAAGCTGGGGTGTCCCGCCCATGTGGACATTCCGGAGTACATTGCCCTGGTGAAGGAGAAGCGGTACGCCGACGCGGTGCGGGTCATCCGGTACGACAACCCCTTCCCCGCGGCCTGCGCCCTGGTGTGCGAGCACCCCTGTGAGAATGTGTGCCGGAGGAACATGGTGGACGACGCGGTGAACATCCGGGGCATCAAGCGTATGGCCATCGACAATGCCGGGGTGGTGCCCACCCCGGAGCCTATGCCCGCCACGGGAAAGAAGGTGGCGGTGGTGGGGGGCGGCCCCTCCGGGCTGACGGCGGCCTACTATCTGCAGCTGATGGGCCATCAGGTCACGGTGTTTGAACAGAGGAAAAAGCTGGGGGGCATGATGCGCTACGGTATCCCCCGCTACCGTCTGCCGGAATCCTACTTGAGCGCCGACATCGACGCCATTCTGGGCACTGGGGTGGAGGCCAGGACCGGGGTCTCCATCACGGGAGAGAAGTATGAGGAGCTCCGGAAGGAGTTTGATGCGGTATACATCGCCATCGGCGCCCACGCGGCCAACAGCCTGGGGGTTCCCGGGGAGGAGGCGGGGAACGTGCTCTCCGCTGTGGAACTGCTGCGGGCCATGGGGGATGAGGAGAAGCTGGACCTCCGGGGCAAGCGGGTCGTGGTGGTGGGCGGCGGCAACGTGGCCATGGACTGCACCCGGACCGCCATGCGCCTGGGGGCCAAGGAAGTCAAGTGCGTCTACCGCCGCAGGCAGAAGGATATGACCGCCCTTCCCGAGGAGGTGGAGGGGGCCATCGCCGAGAGCTGCGAGATGGTGACCATGATGGCCCCTGTCCGGGTGGAGAAGGATGAGAACGGCAACGTGGCCGCCCTCATCGTCCAGCCCCAGCTTCCCGGGGCCTATGACCGGGGCCGGCCCCGGCCTGTGAAGGCGGACCGGGAGGAGGTCCGGCTGGAGTGCGACGTGATCGTGGCTGCCATCGGACAGGTGGTGGACAGCGCCACCTTTGCCGAGCGGGGGCTTCCGGTGAACCGGAACAATCTCAAGAGCGACGCGGGCTGCGCCGTGTTTGGCAGCGAGGCCGTCTTCGCCGGGGGCGACGCGGTGAGCGGCCCCTCCACCGTCATCCGGGCGGTGGAGGCGGGGAAGACCGCCGCGGCCAACATCGACGCTTACTTAGGCTTCCACCATGTGCTGGAGCGGCCGGTGGCCATCCCCGCCGCCCCCCGGACCGCCATGGGACCCTGCGGGCGGATCAACATGTCCGAGCGGAGCGCCGGGGAGAGAAAGGACGACTTTGAGCTGATGGAGATATGCATGACCGAGCAGGAGGCCTACCAGGAGTGCTCCCGGTGCCTGCGCTGCGATCACCACGGAATGGGTTCGTTCCGGGGAGGGAGGGATAAGAAATGGTAAAGCTGACCATTGACGGCCGCCCGGTGGCGGTGGAGAAGGGAACCACCATTCTGGAGGCCGCCAGACAGGCGGGCATCGACATCCCCACCCTGTGCTACTGGAAGGACCTGAACGAGGTGGGAGCCTGCCGGGTGTGCGTGGTGGAGATCGAGGGGCAGGACCGGCTCAGCGCCGCCTGCGCCACTGTGGCCGAGGAGGGCATGGCGGTCCACACCGCCACACCCCGGGTGCTGGACGCCAGAAGGACCAACGTACAGCTGATCCTCAGCCAGCACAACGTGTCCTGCACCACCTGTATGAGAAATGGAAGCTGCAAGCTGCAGAAGGTGGCCCTGGATCTGAATCTGCAGGAGGAACCCTTTGAGAAGCGGCCCTTCCCCAGCAAGTGGGACAGGACCTTCCCCCTGATCCGGGACGGGTCCCGGTGCATCCAGTGCCTGCGGTGCGTCAACGTGTGCGAGAAGATCCAGTCCCTGGGGGTATGGTCCCTGACGGGTACGGGCAAGCACGCCCGGGTGGAGGTGACCGGGGGAAAGAGCATCCGGGATGTGAACTGTGCCCTGTGCGGCCAGTGTATCACCCACTGCCCGGTGGGGGCCCTCACCGTCCGGGACGACACCCGGAAGGTCCGGGAGGCCATCGCGGACCCCGAGAAGATCGTGGTGGTCCAGGTGGCTCCCGCGGTGCGGAGCGCCTGGGGGGACGCGGTGGGGCTCTCCGCCGAGGAGGCCACGGAGAAGCGGATGGTGGCCGCCGTCCGGTCCCTGGGGGTGGACTATGTATTTGACACCGATTTCTCCGCCGACCTCACCATTATGGAGGAGGGGAGCGAGCTTATCGAGCACCTGAAGGAAGGGAAGGAGGGGCCTATGTTCACCTCCTGCTGTCCCGGCTGGGTGCGGTTTTTGAAGCTGGAGTACCCTGAGCTGGTGGGGAGGCTCTCCACCGCCAAGAGCCCCCAGCAGATGTTCGGCGCGGTGGCCAAGAGCTACTATGCCAAGCTGCTGGGAGTGGAGCCGGAGAGGATCTTCTGTGTGTCCATCATGCCCTGCACCGCCAAGAAGTACGAGTGCGACGTTGCGGCGGTGAACGACGCGGCGGCAAAGGATGTGGACGTGGTGATCACCACCCGGGAGCTGGGGCGGCTGCTGCGGCATGTGGATGTGGCGGCCCTCCCGGAGGAGGAGTTCGACCGGCCCCTGGGCACCGCCACCGGCGCGGGGGTCATCTTCGGCGCCACCGGAGGAGTGATGGAGGCGGCCCTGCGCAGCGCCTACTATCTGCTGACGGGCAAGAATCCCGACGCCGACGCCTTCTCTGAGGTGCGGGGGCTGGACGGGTGGAAGGAGGCCTCCTTCCAGATCCGGGACAGGAAGCTGAAGGTGGCGGTGGCCAGCGGGCTTGGAAACGCCAGGCGGCTTGTGGAGGCGCTGAAGAGGGGGGAGGTCTCCTACGACTTTGTGGAGATCATGGCCTGCCCCGGCGGCTGCGCCGGGGGCGGAGGACAGCCCGTCTGCGACGGGCAGGAGCTGGCCGGGGAGCGGGGAGAGCGGCTCTACGCCCTGGACCGGGTCTATGACCTGCGCTTCTCCCACGAGAACCCGGCGGTGGGGGAGCTTTACAGGAGCTATCTGGGCGCACCCCTGTCCCACAAGGCCCATGAGCTGCTCCACACTGACCAGGAAGAGTGGGAGCTGTAAGGGATGTACCATAAGATCGGGACCCTGGCCAAACGGTTTGGGATCACGCCCCAGGCCCTGCGGTTCTACGAGGGGAACGGGCTGCTGGCTCCGGACCATCCGCCGGAAAGCGGAGAGCGGCGGTATCAGGCCAGCCGGTTCAAGGACCTGTACAGTATCCGGCGATACCATGATCTGGGGTACAGCCTGGAGGAGACATTGACCCTGTTCTCCTGCCAGAGCGTGGAGGAGCTGGAGGCCATGGCGGCGGAGAAGGAGGCGGAGATCCAACGGAAGCTGGAGTTTCTGGAGCGGCGGAAGGAGGCCCTTGGGCAACACCGGGGGGACCTGGAACAGATCTCCCGGCTGTTTCACCGCTGTGAGGTGACGGAGATGCCCCGGCTGTGGCTGCTGATGGACCAGGAGGGGCAGGATGTGGACCTGTCTCCCGCCATCCAGGACGAGGTCCAGGAATGGATGCGGTTTCTGCCCTGGGTCTACGCCGCCTCGGCCATTGATGGGGAGAAGCTCCGCGCCCGCCAGGAGGAGCGGCCCCGGAAGAGCGGGTTCTGCATTGAGGAGAAGATGGCCCAAAGGCTGGGGATGCCCCGGGGGCTGCACACTGTGGAAACGCCGGGAGGGCGACGGGCGGTCCATACCGTCACGGCCCTGGACCGGTATCCCATCACTACGGAGGACTTTTTGGGGTATGCGCTGGCCTACGCGCAGGAACGGGGGCTGACCCTGAGCGGAGCGGTGGGCCGGTGTCTGGCCAAGACGGGGGAGGACCGCTGCCGCGACCAGAGGTATCCCAAGGCGGTCTATTATGAATACTGGCTGTCTGTTGAGGAATGAGGAAAGAGCCGGCGAAGGGTTTCGCCGGCTCTTTTGCTGTTTTGTGAAAATTTTGTCTTGCATCTAAAGCCGCTTTAGGTTGTACAATTTTGGGGGTGAGAGAATTCACCAAAAAAGAAAAAGGAGAGAAGAATATGAAAAAAAGGATCACCGCATTTGCAATGGCGCTGGCGATGGTCACGGGGACGGTCGCCATGGCGGCCGGGGTGGAGCAGACCATCTCTGTCACGCCCATGAACCTGACCGTTAATGGCCAGCAGGTCACTCCCACCGGAGCCAACGGCGCAGCCGCCGGAGTCTTTGCCTCCCAGGGCGTCACCTACGCCCCGGTGCGTTATCTGTGCGAGCTGCTGGGCATCGAGGTGGAGTGGGACAAGAATGATCCGGGTACCGTCAAGCTGGCCGGCGATATCACCGTTCCTGTTTCCGGCGAAGCCAAGTCCGGTACCTTTACCGCCACCGCCAAGGGCTTTGGGGGCGACGTGACCGTCAGTTTGACCCTGGCCGACGGCGCGCTGGCCGATGTGAAGGTGACGGGGGATAAGGAGACGGCCGGGATCGGCAGCCGGGCTGTGGAGCTGATGCCCGGCACCATGATGGCCGCGAACTCCATTGCGGTGGATGGGATCTCCGGCGCTACCGTCACCAGCGGCGCCATCCTCGCCGCCGCCAAGGAGGCCCTGGCCGCCAGCGGCGCTACCCTGGAGGCCAAGGCGGTGGAGATCGAGCAGCACATGACCCCCGGCACATACACCGGCGCGGCCTATGGCAAGTGGAAGGAGGGCACCATTGAGGGCGGCCGTTTCGGCTCTCCTAAGGTGATCTCTCCCACCACGGTCACCGTGAAGGTGGACGAGACCAAGATCCTGTCGGTCACTGTGGATTCCTGCGACGATACCCCGGGCTTTATTGAGATCCCCATGGAGCAGCTGCCCAAGGCCATCGTGGAGCAGCAGTCCATCGCGGTGGACGCGGTTGCCGGCTGCACCCTGACCAGCCAGGCCATCCTCTCCGGCGTGCAGCAGGCCCTTGAGGCCGCCGGGGCCAACATCACCGGCTTTATGAAGGCCGCCCCCCGCAGCACCGCCACGGAGGAGTACACCTGTGACGTGGCTGTGGTGGGCGCGGGCGGCTGCGGGACCACCGCCGCCCTGACCCTCCAGCAGGCGGGGCTGAACGTCATCGTTGTGGAGAAGACCGCCAAGGTCGGCGGCGAGAGCGTTTGCTCCACCGGCGCCTTTACCCCTGGCTCCAAGTATCTGGAGACCATTATTGACGACAAGAGCCTGATCACCGATCCCGGCGTCTTCTTTGACGAGCTGATGGATTACAGCCACTGGACCGCCGACTCCACTGTGGTCCGGGCCTTCCTGGACCGGGCCGGCGAGACCGCCGACTGGCTTCAGACCATGTGGGACCAGACCGATGACCCCGGCTTTGGAAAGGTGGGCATGAAGGGCAAGAACGGTCTGGATACCGGCAAGGGCACCAAGAAGTACCAGGTCCTCTATGATGATTTCTTCCTGCCCGGGGGCGGCAAGCTGCTCCTCTCCTCCCGGGCCTATGAGCTTATCACCGACGCCAGCGGCGCCGTTGTGGGCGTGAAGGCCAGGAAGACCGATGGCACCGAGGTGGTGGTCCACGCCAACCAGGTCGTTCTGGCCACCGGCGGTTTTGCCGGCAGCCCGGAGCTGCTGGACCAGTACTTCCACAATACATATTACCTCAACGGCCTGTCCACCTGTGAGGGCGACGGTATGCTGATGGCTCAGGCCGTAGGCGCGGGCCACCCCCAGAACCTGGACCCCCATCTGGCCGAGTTCTGCTCCAATGATGTGGTGGATTTCTACGCCGGCTATATGAAGAACATCAACTATTCCGGCCTGCTTCAGCTCAACACCAACGGGGAGCGCTTCTACAATGAGGAGTTCGGCGCCTCCGATCCGCTGGCCAAGGGCGCCGCCGCGCTGAACACGGTGGGCGAGGCCTATGCCATCTTCTCCCAGCGCGACCTGGATCTGATGGAGGAGGGGGGCTGCAAGTCCCTCATCAGCCAAGAGGTCCGGGACTCCATGGTGGGCTATCGGGACCGCGCCTGTGTGCCCTTCACCACCATCAAGACCGAGATGCAGAATGCCATTGACGCCGGCCAGGGTTGGAAGGCCGATACCCTGACGGAGCTGGGCAAGAAGGTGGGCGTGTTCAACATGGAGGTATATAACGCCACCATTGAGAAGTATCTGAAGGCCATCGAGAGCGGTGTGGACGAGGAGTTCGGCAAGCGTCCTGAGATGCTCTATCCCCTGGACGAGAGCGTGGGACCCTTCTACTGCGTACGGATCATTCCCGCTATCGACACCACCCTGGGCGCCATCCCCGTCAACGCCAAGTGCCAGGTCCTCACTGACGATAAGACCGTCATCGACGGCCTGTACGCCGTGGGGCAGGACGCCAGCAACTTCTGGGGCAACTCCTACTACCAGACGGAGCACACCAACGCGCTGACCCAGGGCTGGTCCATCACCAGCGGCCGGCTTGCCGGCCTTGCCATTGCCGAGAGCTATGGCAAGGAAGTGCCCTTTGTGATCTGGGAGAGCGCCAAGGGCAACTGAGCGCAGAACCGGTAAAAAATATGGACCCTTTCAGGTTCCGGACTCTGCCGGAAAGCGCATACCCCGTCAGGGAAGCCGACCTGAAAAAAGTCCCGGCCCTTGCTGCTAAAGCGGGGGCTGGGACTTTCTCTTGAAAGAGGGGGACTTGCAAAAGACGGGAAAACGTGGCAAGATGGGGAGGAGGGAATAAAGACCAAAAGGAGGAATGTCTATGGACCCCACGATCCAAAGCCTGTTTGACCGGCGATCGGTCCGGATTTTTACAGAGGAACCGGTGACGAGGGAGGAGAAGGAGCTGCTGCTGGAGTGCGCCTTCCAGGCTCCCTCCGCCGGGTGCCAGCAGCTCTATACCATTCTGGATATCACCCATCAGGCGGAGAAGGAGACCTTGGCGGAGCTTTGCGACCACCAGGGTTTTATCGCCCAGGCTCCGGTGGTCCTCATTTTCTGCGCCGACTGCCAGAGGTGGCTGGACGCGTACCGAGAGGCGGGGCTGATGCCCCGGGATCCGGGGCTGGGGGACGCCCTTCTGGCCATGGCGGACGCCCTCATTGCCGCCCAGAATGTGGTGACGGCGGCCCAGGCCCTGGGTTTGGGAAGCTGCTATATTGGGGATATTTTAGAGAACAGGGAGCGGGTGAAGGAGCTTTTGGCTTTGCCTGAATATGTGTTTCCTGCCGCGCTGCTGGTCATTGGCCGGCCCACCCGACAGCAGCGGGAGCGGCCCAAACCAGAGCGGTTTGAGAGGCGGTTCATGGTCAGGGAAAACCGCTACCGCTCCCTCACCGGGGAGGAGCTGCGCGCCATGTTTCAGGGGCGTACGGGGATGCAGAGCTTTGAGGAGTGGATCAAAGCCTTCTGCCAAAGAAAATACCACGCCGATTTCTCCCTGGAGATGTCCCGTTCCGCCCAAAATTGGCTGGAGCCTTTTCAAGCGGAAAAAATGTAAAAAGAGGAAAAGATTTCTTGCTTTTCCCGAAGGATATGCTTATAATCAATATATCTGCAAAGCTGAATATGGAAACCCCAAAAATCACATCAGAGCGGAACAAAGGAGGACATTCTATGTCAAAGAAGTATGTCTACACATTTGCCGAGGGCAACCGCGACATGCGGGAGCTTCTGGGCGGTAAGGGCGCCAACCTGGCCGAGATGACCAACATCGGTATGCCGGTGCCTCAGGGCTTCACCATCACCACCGAGGCCTGCACCCAATATTACGAGGATGGACAGAAGATCAACGACGAGATCATGGCCGAGATCTGGGAGAACGTGGCCAAGATGGAGGAGCTCAACGGCAAGAAGTTCGGGGACCTGAAGAACCCCCTGCTGGTCTCCGTCCGCTCCGGCGCCCGGGCCTCCATGCCCGGCATGATGGACACCATTTTGAACCTGGGCCTCAATGACGAGGTGGTCAGCGCCATGATCGCCGGCAACCCCGACCCCAAGTTCGAGCGGTTCGTCTACGACTCTTACCGCCGCTTTATCCAGATGTTCTCTGACGTGGTCATGGAGGTGGGCAAAAAGTATTTTGAAAAGCTCATCGACGAGATGAAGGAGCGCCGGGGCGTGCAGCTGGACATCGACCTGACCGCCGAGGACCTGAAGGAGCTGGCGGGCCAGTTCAAGGCGGAGTACAAGTCCAAGCTGGGCCAGGACTTCCCCACCGATCCCAAGGAGCAGCTGATGGGCGCCATCAAGGCCGTGTTCCGCTCCTGGGACAACCCCCGGGCCAACGTGTACCGCCGGGACAACGACATCCCCTACTCCTGGGGCACCGCCGTCAACGTCATGCCCATGGTCTTCGGCAACCTGAACGACAACTCCGGCACCGGCGTGGCCTTCACCCGGGATCCCGCCACCGGCGAGAAGAAGCTCATGGGCGAGTTCCTGACCAACGCTCAGGGCGAGGACGTGGTGGCCGGCGTACGGACCCCCATGCCCATCTCTGAGATGGAGAGCAAGTTCCCCGCCGCCTACGCCGAGTTCGTCAAGGTCTGCGAGACCCTGGAGGACCACTATCGGGACATGCAGGACATGGAGTTCACCGTGGAGAACGGCAAGCTCTATATGCTCCAGTGCCGCAGCGGCAAGCGGACCGCCCAGGCCGCTCTGAAGATCGCCTGCGACCTGGTGGATGAGGGGATGATCGACGAGAAGAAGGCTGTCTCCATGATCGATCCCCGGAATCTGGACACCCTGCTCCACCCCCAGTTTGACGCCAAGGCCCTGAAGGCCGCCGCCCCCATCGCCAAGGCTCTGCCTGCCTCCCCCGGCGCCGCCTGCGGCAAGATCGTCTTTACCGCCGAGGACGCCAAGGCCTGGCATGAGAAGGGCGAGAAGGTGGTCCTGGTCCGGTTGGAGACTTCCCCCGAGGACATCGAGGGCATGAAGGCCGCCCAGGGGATCCTCACCGTTCGGGGCGGCATGACCTCCCACGCCGCCGTTGTGGCCCGGGGTATGGGCAAGTGCTGCGTCTCCGGCTGCGGCGAGATCAAGATGGACGAGGCAAACAAGAAGTTTGAGGTCGCCGGCAAGACCTATCATGAGGGGGACTTTATCTCCCTGGACGGCTCCACCGGCAACATCTACGACGGGGCCATTCCCACGGTGGACGCCACCATCGCCGGTGAGTTCGGCCGGATCATGGGCTGGGCCGACAAGTTCCGCCAGCTCCAGGTCCGCACCAACGCCGACACCCCCGCCGACGCCCGGAAGGCCCGGGAGCTGGGCGCTCAGGGCATCGGCCTGACCCGGACCGAGCATATGTTCTTTGACGCCGACCGGATCCCCGCCATCCGCCGGATGATCTGCTCTGACACTGTGGAGCAGCGGGAGGCCGCTCTGGCTGTGCTGGAGCCCATGCAGCAGGGGGACTTTGAGGGCCTCTACGAGGCCATGGAGGGCTGCCCGGTCACCATCCGGTTCCTGGATCCCCCTCTCCACGAGTTCGTCCCCACCGAGGAGAAGGACATTGAGCAGCTGGCCAAGGATATGGGCAAGACCGTGGGCGAGATCAAGGCTATCATTGACTCCCTCCACGAGTTCAACCCCATGATGGGCCACCGGGGCTGCCGCCTGGCCGTCACCTACCCCGAGATCGCCGCCATGCAGACCCGGGCTGTCATCAAGGCCGCCCTGAACGTCAACGCCAAGCATCCTGACTGGAACATCGTCCCCGAGATCATGATCCCCCTGGTGGGAGAGGTCAAGGAGCTGAAGTTCGTCAAGAACGTGGTGGTGACCACCGCCGACGAGGTCATCAAGGCCGCCGGCTCCAACATGAAGTACAAGGTGGGCACCATGATCGAGATCCCCCGGGCCGCCCTCACCGCCGACGAGATCGCCAAGGAGGCCGAGTTCTTCTCCTTCGGCACCAACGACCTGACCCAGATGACCTTCGGCTTCTCCCGCGACGACGCCGGCAAGTTCCTGGGCTACTACTACGACAAGAAGATCTACGAGAGCGATCCCTTCGCCCGTCTGGACCAGACCGGCGTGGGCAAGCTGGTGGCCATGGCCGCCAAGCTGGGCCGCCAGACCCGCCCTGACATCCACCTGGGCATCTGCGGCGAGCACGGCGGCGACCCCACCAGTGTGGAGTTCTGCCACAACGTGGGCCTGGACTATGTGTCCTGTTCCCCCTTCCGGGTGCCCATCGCCCGGCTGGCTGCCGCCCAGGCTGCCATCAAGAACCCCCGCTGAAAATAGGAGGAAAGAGAGGGACCGCCCCCCGGCGGCCCCTCTCTTTGCTTCACATATTTTTGTTATGTGACGATAAAAGCCCGGAAACCTCTGTTTCCGGGCTTTACTATTTCTTTCCGGAGGTGGTATAATACTCCTGTTATCATCATTTTAAAAACCACTGGGGGAAGATACGGTGGAAGAACTGGAAGAACTGAAAAACCGCCTGGAGCAACAGCGGCCTGCGCCGTGGGAGGCCCTCCCTGACCTGAATCTCTATATGGATCAGGTCATCGGGTACATGCCCCGGCAGCTGATCCGCTATGGGGAGGAGGAGTGGCTCACCTCCGCCATGGTCAACAACTACATCAAGGACGGCCTGCTGCCCAGGGCGGAGGGGAAGCGGTACTCCCGGACCCATCTGGCCTATCTTACCGCCATCTGCGCGTTAAAGCAGGTGCTTCCGGTCAAAGATGCGGGGATGCTGGTGGGAGAGCATACCGGAGAAGGAGCCCAGGCCATGTATGTCAGGCTCCGGGAGGAGCTGGACAAGGCCCTTGCCGCCACCGCCGGGCGATTGGACCCGGCCTTGGGGGAGGAGGAGCTGCCCGCCCTGGCCCTGGAGCTGGCTCTGCGCAGCTACGCCGACAAGCTGGCCTGCCAGCGGGTGCTGGACCTGATCCGCCGGCGCCAACCTGAACCGACCAAAAAATCCAAGAAGGAACGAAAGGAAGAAAAACAGCATGAGTGAGTATATCATCGTCACAGATTCCTCCGCTGACCTGACCCAGGATCTGGTGGAGGAGTTGGGCATCAGCGTCCTGCCTCTGAGCTTTACCATTCGGGGCACCACCCTGGAAGACCATCCCGACAAGCGGAACATGAGCTCCAGGGAGTTTTACCAGCTTCTTCGGGATGGGGAGATGTCCACCACGTCGGCGGTCAATATGCAGCAGTATATCGACCTTCTGGAGCCGGTCCTCTCTGAGGGGAAGGACGTACTTATCCTCTCCTTCACCTCGGGCCTGAGCAATACCTGCCAGGCCTCCATGATGGCGGCGGAGGAGCTGCGGGAGAAGTTCCCGGAGCGGAGGATCGAGGTGGTGGATACCCTGTGCGCCTCGGCGGGGCAGGGGATGCTGGTGTGGTATGCCGGGAAAAAGCGGCTGGCGGGGGAGAGCCTGGAGGCCGTCCGGGACTGGTGTGAGGACAATAAGATGAAGGTCTGCCACTGGGTGACGGTGGACGACCTTATGCATTTGAAGCGGGGCGGGCGGATCTCCGCCACCACCGCTCTGGCGGGGACCCTTCTCCAGATCAAGCCCATCATCCATGTGGACGACGCCGGCAAGCTGGACACCGTGGGCAAGGCCCGGGGCCGGAGGGCGGCGCTGGACTATCTGGTGCAGAAGGTGGCGGACACCGCCATCGATCCCCAGGAGCAGACCATGTTTTTCAGCCACAGCGACTGCCGGGAGGATGTGGAGTACATGGCCGCCCAGATCAAGGAGAAGTGCGGCATGAAGGACGCCAAATTCTGTGACATCGGCCCGGTGATCGGATCCCACACGGGACCGGGGTGCGCGGTGGTGTTCTTCTTCGGCCAGCCCAGGTAAGGGAAGACGGCTATGGGACTGGATATCTACGCCGGGACCCTGACCCGATACTATGCCCACAACTGGAAGACTGCCGCCCAACAGTGGGCGGAGGAGCATGGGATAGGTTTTTCCAAGGTGGGCCCCAACGGGGAGCCGCTGGTGGAGGAGACGGTCTCCCCCGCCGAGGTACAGCAGGGAATGGAGACTTGGCGTGACTGGCTCCTGGGGGCCCTTTCCCAGCCAGGCCAGGCCCCCTTGGAGCCCTGGCCGGAGGACAACGGGAGGCCCTATTATACCGACAAGCCCGACTGGGACGCCTTTGGGGCCATGCTGCTGGTGACGGCGGGCCATATATACGGGGAGCCGGTGCCAGATACAGTGGCCAAGGGCTGGGACTTTTGGGCCCATCCCCTCATCCGGAGGATGACAGGGGACCCCTCCCGGGGCTGGTCCCTGTTCCGGGGCGCGGAGTGGTGGCTGCCCCTGCCCGATACCGTTTTCTTTGAGGCTCCCCGCCCCGGTGGAGACAAGGGGAAAATGGCTTCCCTGGCCCTTCTCCGGTGGGAGCTGGAGCAGATCAACCAACTGGTCTGGCAGGCGGAGGAGGAGACCATCCTGACCTGGAGCTCCGCCGAGGGGTACCCCGCGGATTGGGAGATGGGCGAGGATGGACGGTTTAGGATGGGGCAGGTCCATGAGGTCTACGGGACGGAGACTCTGGCCAAATTTGCCTTTTCCATATTCTATCAGGCGGTGAACTTCGCTGAGGAGAACCAGGTTCCCATTTTGCTGGACTATTAGACCCGAAAGGGAGGCTCTGACATGAACGACTGGCTGGAAGTGACGGTGGAGACCACCGATGCGGAGATGGAGACCCTGGCCGCCCGGCTCACCATGAATGGGGCCGAGGGCCTGGTGCTGGAGAATGAGACAGACTTTAAGACCTTTTTAGAGCAGAACCGTCAATACTGGGACTATGTGGACGACGCCCTTTTGGAACGAATGAAGGGCGTGGCCCGGATCAAGTTCTATGTCACCGACGACGAGGCGGGCCGGAAGCAGATGGCACAGGCCCTCCGGGGGATCGAAAACCCCACGTCCACCGCTCCCCTGAAGGAGGAGGACTGGGCCTACGGCTGGCAGAAGTACTACCAGCCCATGCCGGTGGGGGAGAGGGTCTACATCGTCCCCGAGTGGGAGCGGGGGAAGGCTGTTCCGGAGGGGAGAACAGCGGTCTATCTGAATCCCGGGCTTACGTTCGGCACCGGGTCCCACGCCTCCACCCAGCTCTGTTTAGGGCTGCTGGAAAAGCATCTTTGCCCCGGCGGGGCGGTCCTGGATCTGGGCTGCGGCAGCGGCATTCTGTCCATCGCCGCGCTGAATCTGGGCTGTGGGAAGGCTGTGGGGGTGGATATCGACCCCAAGGCGGTGGATGTGGCCTATGAGAACGCCCAGCTCAACGGGATTGACCGGGACCGGTATCTGGTCCGGGCGGGGAATGTGCTCTCCGACAAGGCTTTGGTGGAGGAGCTGGCCGGGGGAGGACCCTATCCCGTCGTCCTGGCCAATATTGTGGCTGATGTGATCATTCCCCTCTCCGCCCAGGCGGGCGGCTATCTGGCTCCGGGGGGCGTGTTTATCTGCTCCGGCATCATTGACACAAGGGCTGACGAGGTCCAGGCCGCTCTGGAGAGGAACGGTCTGCATATTTTAGAGCGGGTCGAGCGGGATGGCTGGTGCGCCCTGGCGGCGGCCTTGGAGTAAAGTATGAAGGCAGTAGTCGAACCGATCAAAATATCATCCATCCGCCGGACCCTGCTGGTCAGCGACATTCACGGGAACCTGCCCCTTTTGAAGGGGGTGCTGGACAAGGCACGTTTCGGGCCGGAGGATGATCTTTATATTCTGGGCGATATTCTGGAGCGGTCTGAAAAGAGCCTGGACACCCTGCGCTATGTAATGGAGCTGTCCCGGACCCACAGCGTACATACTCTGCTGGGAAATAACGACAATATCATCCTGGCGTTTACCGACGGCAGGGACAATATCTCCGACTCTTTTTTTGAGTATTGGTTTCGGCTCCAGGGGGAGAAGAGCACCCTGGTCAAAATGGTCCACCTGCTGGGGCTGGAGGTGGCCGACCCTGCCGACTACCCCGCCGTCCGGGCCGCCATCCGGGAGGCCTTTGCCCCTGAGCTGGATTTTCTGCGGAGCCTGCCCCATATCTTCCTCAGCGACGAGTACCTCCTGGTCCACGGCGGCGTGCCCCGGGAGGAGAGGCTGGAAGAGCTGGACGCTTACGGGTGTATGAAGAACGATAATTTTTTGGGCCAGGGTTACTCCTTCCGCCGCTGGGTGGTGGTGGGACACACCCCTGTGACCCTCTACCGGGAGGATATCCCCTCCGCCAAGCCCCTTTTGGACAGGGAGCGCCATATCGCCAGCATTGACGGGGGCTGCACCTTAAAGGCGGACGGGCAGCTGAATGCCCTGATCCTGCCCCGAAAACCGGGGGAGGACTTCTCCTATGTGGCCTGTGACGGGTTTCCCGTCATGACGGCGCTGGAGGACCAGGAGCCCTCCAAGGACCCGGTGAACATCCGCTGGGGGCGCAGCCGCCTGGAGGTGCTGGAGGAAGGCCCGGAATTCTGCCGCTGCCGGCATTTGGAGACGGGCCGGGAGTTGGATATTCTGACGCAATACCTGCACCGGGATGAAAAAGGGGTCTCCTGCGAGGATTCCACCGACTACCGCCTGCCGGTCAGAGCGGGGGACAGGCTCTCGGTGGTGCGCCGGACCAGCCGGGGGAACCTCTGCAAAAAGGATGGGGCCACAGGCTGGTATTTTGGAAGATTACAATAAATTGATTTTGAGAGGAGCGGATACCCATGATGAATTTCCAGTACTATACCCCCACCAAGGTGATCTTTGGCAAGGGGACTCTGGACCAGGTGGGCGAGCAGGTCAAGGCCTTTGGCGGCAAAAAAGTCCTCATCCACTACGGCGGCGGCAGCGTCAAGCGCACCGGCGTTCTGGACCGGGTGAAGGACTCTCTGAACAAGGCCGGCGTGGGCTATGTGGAGCTGGGGGGCGTAGTCCCCAACCCCCACGTGGGGCTTGTGCGGGAGGGGATCGCCCTGTGCCGGAAGGAGGGGGTGGATTTCCTGCTCCCTGTGGGGGGCGGCAGCACCATCGACTCGGCCAAGGCCATCGGCTACGGCGTGGCCTGCGGGGGCGAGGTGTGGGACTTCTATGACTTCAAGCGCACCCCCACCGCCTGCCTCCCCAT
Source organism: uncultured Pseudoflavonifractor sp. (assembly GCA_947575475.1). Next base: position 2,342 of record CANPNN010000004.1, on the reverse strand, counting down.
CGGCGCGGTGCTCACCATCGCCGCCGCGGGCAGCGAGATGAGCGACTCCTCAGTCATCACCAATGAGGATGGCGGCATCAAGCGGGGCTGCAACAGCGACCTGTGCCGCTGTAAGTTCGCCATCATGGACCCGGAGCTTACCATGACCCTGCCCGACTACCAGACCGCCTGCGGCTGCGCCGACATCCTGATGCACACCATGGAGCGGTACTTCAACTACGATGTGATGGACCTGACCGACGCCCTGGCCGAGGGCCTTATGCGCACCGTTATCGACGCGGCTAAAACGCTGGTGAAGGAGCCCAACAACTACGAGGCCCGGGCCAACGTTATGTGGGCCAGCAGCCTCTCCCACAACGGCCTTACCGGCTGCGGCGCGGGCAAGGGCGACTGGGCCTGCCACCGGCTGGAGCATGAGCTGGGGGGAATGTTTGATGTGGCCCACGGCGCGGGTCTTGCCGCCGTCTGGGGGACCTGGGCCCGGTATGTCCTGCCCGAATGTCCCGCCCGTTTTGCCAAGTTCGCTGTCAATGTGCTGGGCGTGGCCCCCCAGGGCGATGACACCGCTACAGCGTTGAAGGGCGTGGAGGCCATGGAAAACTTCTACCGGGAGATCAAAATGCCCACCAATCTGAAGGAGCTTGGCCTGGAGCTCACCGAGGAGCAGGTCCTGGAGCTGGCGGAGAAGTGCGACATCGCCACCCGGGGCAACCTGGGGGCCGCTAAACATCTGACAAGGGAGGACATGGCGGAGATCTACCGCCGGGCGAAATAGGAGAGAAATATGATAAATTAAAAAGTCGTCTTCCTGCTTGGAAGGCGACTTTTTAACTTGATTTAATTGTATGAGTCTAATTTAATTTCGGAAATTGCTTTAGTTACTTTGACTTGATGATACGAGATAATTCCTTTTCCTGTTCTTTTTCCACGATAACACCTCGGACATCTTGCATACTCAGATTCGTCATAAACATACCCACAATCTGGACACATTTGCATTTGGGACCATCCTTTCTGTTATGTTTTCAAATTAGAGCAGTAAAAGTGCCATACCCACCGATTAGAATTAAGATACTTCCAATACAAAGAAAAGGGATAGCGCCCTTTCCGCCTATTTTGCTACCCAAAAAAGTAAGTGCTACACCGGCCATAAACAAGATTAGAAACAACAATATCAATGGCATTTCATTCACTCCTCTTATTTAAATATAACTTTGTAATCTTTGGTAAGGTCGGAAGAACTCAAAAGACTTTTTAATATCAGTTCGGTGTTGCTGCGACTTTCGTCCATAACTCTTTTATCATTTAGAACTTGTCGCTCTTTTTCCTCGAGCAAGGTAGCAATTAAATCTGTAGAATTTTCCATTTTTAACTGATTGAAAATAGTGGTAGAGACATTGTAGTACTCAAAAGATTCGGGGTCTATTTCGTTATACTTGATTTCAAGTTCCGGTAATACAATAGTGATAATTCTACTATCATTATCTAAAAAGGAAGATAACTTTGACATGTCAATCCCAAAGCCAAGAGTTCCTGAATAGGTAAATACAACTTTGTTTGTTGTGATAGGCAGCCGCACATTAAACAATTCCTTGTAGTTTTCATACACATCTGCATCTGTGTAGGAATATTTCGTTGTGATTAAATCGCTGGCAGGGGCCAATATTTCATCTACATGATTCACTGTAAGGGAAAACGGTTTTTCTGTAGGGGTAGGGGCTACAACGGACGGATTGTGTGTGCTTGAAGGTAGTATGTTTCCTCTTACATATCTGAGACACTGATAAACTCCAATTCCAAATCCAATACAAAAGACCAAAAGGAGTACAACCAACCGCCTAAACCGGTGCGATTTAACAGTTTCTGATACACCCTTTCTAAAACCCCTCTTGATGATTTCTGCAGCGGTCATATTTTCGAAATCTTGAGTTTCATTTGCCATATCCCCATCTCCTTCGATAATAACCGATATTGGTAAATATGATTATATACCGAATTCGGATAACATTCAAGTAGAAAGTGGGGCTTGAATGTTATGATTTCGTACGCCAGACTATGGGAGACTATGCGGGAGAAGGAGATTACCCAGTATGCTCTCATAAAAAAGTATAAGATAAGTCCTGCGCAAATCACCCGGCTCAAACGGAATGAAAGTGTCAGCACGCACACCATAGATATGTTTTGCGAAATATTGGACTGCCGGGTGGAAGATGTGATGGAATATATCAGGGAAAGTGAAAAAAGTTGAGGAGAAGGCGGAAAATCTATTGACTTTCCGCCTTCTCGCTGATATACTACTAAAGCCGCTTTGAATGGGCCCAAAGTGAGAAACACAAAATTCT
>CANPNN010000003.1 GCA_947575475.1 uncultured Pseudoflavonifractor sp. | reverse complement strand
ACTCTTTGGAGGGTCTCCCGGAGCTTATCCCGGGCGTCGTCGGGCATCCGTTTGAGCTTGGTATTCAGGTCCTCACTGACCAGGTCGTGGAAGGATTTCCCGAAGATATTGGACTCCCAGATCCGGGCGGTGTCCCCTTCGAACTCCTGGAGGAGGTAACTCACCATCTCCTCGGACTGCTTCTCGCTGCCCATGAGGGGGGATACCTCCGTCTCAATGTCCGCCCGGATCATGTGGATGCTGGGTGCGGAGGCCTTCAGGCGGACGCCGTAACGGCCTCCCTGCTTCACGATCTCCGGCTCCTCCAGTTTCAATTCCTCGGGGCTGGGGGCTACGATGCCGTAGCCCGTCTCCCGGACCTGGGCGATGGCCTCGGAGACCTTGTCGTACTCCCGCTTCACCCCCGCCAGGCTGGTGAGAAGGCTCATCAGATCCCCGTCGTCGGCGATGGTGAAGCCCGATTGGGCGGAGATGGTGTCATAGAAAAGACTTCTGGGCAATTCCAGGGTCGCTATAGCGGCACCGGCGCCCAGGTCGATGGCGGTCACCCGGGCGCTGCTCACCGTCTCGCAGGCCCCGATGGCGGCCATAGCCCCCTCCACCTCCCGGATGCGGCGCATCTCACAGGCACCCTCCCGGATGGCGGTGTAGAGCCCGCTCTTGATGGGGTGGTCGTAAGGCAGAGCGTCAACCCAGGAGGGCAGGAACAGGTCCAACTCCTTCACAGGGAACTCATAGAGGACCCCCCGGATGATGGCGGTCACATCCTCCTCTCCCAGCTCCAAACAGTTGCAGCGCATACAGGTCACGTCATAGCGGTCCGTGATGTCCGCCTGGATGGCCTTGGCCCGGTCAGAGTCGGGATCGGCGGAGTTGAGCACCACCAGGAAGGGCTTTCCCATCTCCTTGAGTTCGGTGATGACCCGGTTCTCCGCCTCCAAATACTCCTCCCGGGGAATGTCAGTCACGGTGCCGTCGGTGGTGACTACGATACCGATGGTGGAGTGCTCAGCGATGACCTTTCGGGTCCCCACTTCGGCGGCCTCGGTCATGGGGATGGGCTGCTCAAACCAGGGGGTGGTCACCATGCGGGGCATATCGTCCTCGGTCTGCCCTACCGCGCCGGGGACCATATAGCCCACGCAGTCGATGAGCCGAACGGAGAAGGAGGCTCCATCCTCCATATCCACCCGGACGGCCTCCTCGGGGACAAACTTGGGCTCGGCGGTCATCACAGTCCGGCCCGAACCGCTCTGGGGCAGCTCGTCGCGGGCCCGCTCCCGGCGGTAAACATTCTCGATGTTGGGGATCACCAAGGTCTCCATAAATCGCTTGATGAAGGTGGATTTGCCCGTCCGGACGGGGCCCACCACCCCGATATAGATGTCGCCTCCGGTGCGCTGGGCGATATCGTCATAGATCTTATTCTCTTCCATCTTCCTCTCCCCCTTTACCGTCTCCGCGGGATCAGCAAAAGCCGGCCCTCTGCGGCGGCCTCGCCCTCCAGCTCGTTGGCGCTGATAATATCGGCGATGGTGGTGCCGTAGGCCTTGGCCATATCCCATAGCCGCTCCCCCTGTCCCAACATCCGCAGGACAAGGGAGGGCTGCTCCCCGGCGCTTTCCGGGGCTTCCCCGGGGCCGATGGCCGCAAGGGCGGTGATCTGCCGCCGGATCAGGGCACAGTACCGAAAGTCCAGGGCAAACCGGACCTCAAGCCCTCCGGGGGCAGGGGCGGCGTATACATCTCCGACCCCATCACACTGACAGAAGCTTTGACAGCTCTCCGGCAGATCCAGGGCGCAGGGTACCGTCATGGGATGCTGAACGGAGAACAAGCCGCCCTCCTCATCCAGGTAGAGGACCTGGACCTCCACCTGGGCGGTGAGGATGCGCCGCTCTCCCTCCTGGCTTTGGGTCACCTGGGCCACCGCCATCCGGCAATCCACCACTTCACGAGCGGCTGTAGGCGTCTCCCACACCTCCCGGACGTTCTGGCTGCGAACGCCCCGGTCCAGACGGGTGTCTATGGGACACTCCGCCCGTTCCACCGCCAAGGGCTCTCTGGTGCTGTATGCGTCAGTCAGGACCTGAAGGACCCGGTTCTCCCGGACCACCGCCTGGGCCAACACTTCCAGATTTACCGATACGCTTCTGCCGTCGTCCTCGGTACTGAGCGCACAGTCTGATCCGGTCAGGGCCAGCGTTATATCGCATTCGGCATCCTCCGCCACCCCGGAGATCTCCATGATCTGGGAAAAGGGCAGCTCCGCCCCAGCGGAGTAGACCCCGTCGTCCTGGCCTCGGTAAAGAAGGCTCACATTGGCACTTCCCTTGAAAATCAGCTTATTGCCGATGATCTTGGATTCTCCCCTGTTCAGACTCACCCGGCTTTTGAGGAGTTCCACGGCCGCAGGCTTACTGGCAGAGAGCGTCACATCATCCGAGAATGGGAAGGGCTTTTCCTGGACGCAGGCGGTGAGGTATACCTCCCTGGTCTCGGTAAGCTGTTCCACATTCTGCTGTGCCGCATCCAGCACCTGAGAGCAGATGGTCTCCATCCGCGGCGAAAAAATGGTAACATCCACCGCCGCTTCGGCCCGTACCAAAACCTTTCGAGGATTTATGGTCCGGGTATCCGCCTTGCAGCACCGAGCCGATGCCACCACCACACAGCCGGGACCGATACCAGAGGCGTCCAGCCCACAGGTAAAGGGGATCGTCACATCCAAATGCCGTGTCCCCGCTTCCCCATCGGGGCAGTAGAGAACCGCCGTCTTGATGACGCCGCCCACCTCCGCCCTACCATCCATGGCCTCCCTGCGGGTCAGCAGGACCTTACCGTCGGTCTCCACCACCCGAAGGATGTCGGGGCAGGCGTCGGGTACGATCATTTCCAGGGTCTCCTCCGGCCGAAGGGTCGTGTCCAGCAGGGCATCGAAGCCGTTCATCTGTGTCCTGTCCAGTTCAAATTCCATACGTATTCACTCCTTGTACGGGCATCCTGCCCCGTTCTTCTGTGAATCTATATGTACAAGGTCTGCCCGGTATGTCTCTTATCCCCCCAAGATTTTTTGTGCCCTGCGGTGATCAGCCGCAGGGCACTATGTTTCTCACTTTACTTTGAATATGGTTTTCAGAAAGCCCCGCAGGGCTTTGGGAGACTTTACCACCACGATCTTCACCCCTGCCCACCTCCTTCCAGTAAGCTTTTGATATAGTCCTGCCCTTTGTATCCCAGCGCCACCCCCAGGCCCAGCGTAACTATACTGGCCGGCGCCAAAAGCAGGGCCATGCCGCCAGTACAGGCCGCCGCCAAAGCCAAGTGGCCCTTCATCTCCTCAGACAACAAAAAAGCCGCCTCCTTCCGCTTCTGGATACTCCAGTATACGAAAGGAGACCGCTTTCTGTGAAAAATGAGATCTTTTATTTGGAATGGGACTCGGCTTCACTCTTTCGCCGCCATTCCGGCACTTCCTTCGCCTGCTGATAAAGCCTGACATAGCTGTTATGCCGGCTCTTGGAAAGCGCTCCTTTTGAAAGCGCGTCCAGGACGGCACATCCCTTCTCCTTTACATGGGAGCAGTCCAGAAAGCGGCATTTTCCCAGATATGGCGCAAATTCCCGGAAAGCATATTGCAGCTCCTCCGGTGGGCAGCCGGGACCTTCCTCCTCAAAGGAGGCAAAGCCGGGGGTATCCGCCACCACCGCCCCATTATTGAGGCGGAACAGCTCCACATGGCGCGTGGTGTGCCTGCCCCGGCCCAGCTTTTCACTCACATCGCCTACCCGAAGGTCAAACCCCGGCTCCAACGCATTGAGAATACTGGATTTTCCTACGCCGGAATTCCCTGTAAAGGCGCATACCTTTCCGGCAATGAGATGGGACAGCTCTTCCAGACCTTCCCCGGTTTCCGCACTGATCCGCAGTGTGGGAAAACCGGCGGCGAGATATGTTTCATACAGCTCCTGAGGCTGCTGCAGATCCCATTTGTTGAAACAGATCACGCACTCACACCTCTGACGTTCCGCTGCCGCAACGACCCGATCAATGAGAAAGGGATCGGTCACCGGGATGGCGCCGGAAGCTACCACCACCAACATGTCGATATTGGCTACCGCAGGCCGCCAGAATTGGTTCTTCCGCGGTAGGACCGCATCTACTGTGCCTGTCCCGTCGGGCTGGGCAGTGACGTTTACCCGGTCTCCCACCAGTGGGGATACCTTCTCGTGGCGAAATTTGCCCCGGGCCCGGCAGGTCACAGTCCGCCCCGCGCAGTCCACATAGTAAAACCCAGAGAGAGCCTTAAAAATGATACCTTCCATCAGGTTCCAAAATCCTCTGTATAGTCCTTCACGGAAACGCCGTCCAGGTAGACTACGATCTGCTGGACGCCGCTGGACTCCACGGTGAAACGGGCCATCCGCAGCCGGGTCTCCACCACCTGGTCATGGACCTGCTCCACGCCGCCCACTGTGACACGAACCGTTACCGTATCCCGGTCATTGGGGAGGTTCACCGTTACATCTCTGCGACTGGTACGGACAGCTGGCGCTGTGGCCACAGGCGTGGGTGTGGGAGATGGCTCAGCGCTCTCATCCGGAGCGGGAGAACCTGAAATCTCCGGGGGATCCACGGTCACCACGCCCGTACTCACCTCCAGATCAATGGAAGTCCCCTCCACCACAACGCTGTTGGGTTGGATACTCTGGGTGCAGACTTTTCCTTCCTCATATTTCTCGCTGGGGACCCGCTTGACTGAGCCGACCCGGAGACCCATCTCTGTCAGGCTTCTGGTCGCCTCCTCCAGAGGCATATCCAGAACGGAGATCATGGTCCGCTCCTGGAGCAGCCGGCCCTGGCTGACTACAAGGGTGACCTCCTGGCCTTCCTCCACCGGCTCATCCTTCGCGGGTTTTTGAGAGATCACATTTCCCTTGGTGATGGTATCGGAATTATCAAACTCGATCTTGGGGGTCAGTCCCATTGATCGTAAGGTGGACTCTGCCACCCGCTGGTCCTGATTATATAGATCAGGCATCTTGATCCCTTCGCCGCCCACGCTGATCTCGACTGTGATAGTCTGGCCTCCGGCCTTTACCACATCTTCCGCTTTGGGACTCTGGCTGACAATATGACCAGGTTCCACGGTGCTATCCACCACATGACGGCCCTCCACCACAGTGAAGCCGTTATCCACCACCTCCGGCAGGGCCTGGGCCTCCTCCAAGGTATATCCCAGCACACTTGGTACGGTATAGACTTCACCTGGGTCCATCATGCCGCTGAACACGTTGCTCCAAAGGAAAACACCCACTCCCACCAAACAGAGGACCACAGCTGCAATCACTACCAACATTCCGATACCGCTGCCGCCCTCATCGTAGTCTTCGTCATCCTCCTCCGGTTCAGGCCTGGACTGCTTTTTGACCGGCCGCTCCAGCTTGCTGCCGCCCTTTCCCACCTTGGGCAGCTTTCCGGATCTTCCGTTCCTGGGTTCCTCGTACCGCTCGGTATGTGCGGGGCGGACAGGGACTGTCTGGGGGGTATTGGCTCCAATGGGTTGGGTGGGCTCATCCCCCTCCCCCACCAGTAGATCCTCAGAGGAATAGTCAAAGCTGATGTTGGGATTTTTCCGAAACTCCTCCAAGTCGGCCATCATGGCATCAGCCGAGATATAGCGCTTCTCCACCGAAGAGGCCATAGCCTTCATGGTAATGGCCTCCATGGCCTCCGGGATCGAGCTGTCCAGTTCCCGGGGAGACAAGGGGATTGAATTGATGTGCTGAATGGCCACTGCCACCGGGGAATCCCCCTCGTAGGGCAGCCGACCCGTCAGCATCTCGTAGAGCACCACGCCGGCGGAATAGATGTCGCTGCGGGCATCTACCCTACTTCCCCTCGCCTGCTCTGGGGAGATATAGTGGACCGACCCCAACGCCTCCTGGGTCATAGTATTCTGGGCGGAGGACATGAGCCGGGCAATTCCGAAATCAGCCACCTTTACGCTGCCATCCCGAAGGATCATAATGTTATGAGGCTTGATGTCCCGGTGAATAATCCCTCGGCTGTGGGCATGAGAGAGCCCTTTCATGATCTGGGTACTGAAATGAAGGGCCTCCTTCCAGCTCAGTTTGCCCCCTCGCTTCTGCATATACTGTTTGAGGGTAATTCCCTCAATAAGCTCCATGACAATATAATCCGGCTCCGCCTCATCTTCGGACCGGGATACGTCGTAAATAGCCACGATATTGGGATGGGAAAGCATGGCGACGGCCTGGGATTCCTCCCGAAACCGGCGGCGAAACTCCTCGTCATGAGCCAGATCCTCTTTTAATATCTTAATGGCCACAAACCGGTTGAGCCAGTGACATTTGGCCTTATAGACCACAGCCATGCCGCCAGAACCGATGCGCTCCAATATTTCATATCGTTTCCCGAGGAATTTCCCTATGTATTGATCCATAGTTCCTTCCCTCCCTTACATCTGTTGGATAAGGACAACCGTTACATTGTCCGGGGCCCCGCGTGACAGGGCGATGTCCAGCATTCGCTGGCAGCAGCTCTCCGGTGTCCCGCCGTACAGCACCTCATACAAAAGCTCCTGATCGGTCAGCAGATTCGAAAGGCCGTCACTGCATAACAGCAGGAATTCCCCCGATTTCAGCTCCACCTCATAAAGATCCGTCCGAGCCTCCGGTTCAGCGCCCAAAGCCCGGGTGATCAGGTTCTTTTGCGGGTGGCTGCGGGCCTCCTCCGGGGTCAGCTCTCCCCGTTGGACCAGGTCCTCCACCACCGAGTGATCTCTCGTTATCTTGACCACGCCTTCCTCACCCAGCAAATAGGCCCGGCTGTCCCCGATGTTCAGAATATAGGCCTTCTGCCCTGAGTGAATGACAGCCACCATCGTGGTCCCCATCCCCCGGCATTCCGGATCCTGCTCCGCCCGGTAACATACCGCCTCATTGGCCAGGGCCGCCGCCTGAGACAGGTGCCCGCCCGGATCCTGAAGCAAAGCCTCCCACGACAGTTCTTCCAAATAGGCTGAGGCCGTTTCCACCGCCAAAGAGCTTGCCACATTCCCGGCCCGAGCTCCGCCCATGCCGTCGCAGACCATAGCGGCCACCAGGCCATCCCCGGCGGACTTTAAGTAATAAGAATCCTGGTTTTGGGACCGTACCACGCCTTTATCCGTGATCCCCCACGCATAGTTCATGGCTTCTCATCCTCCAACTGCTTGCGCCGTAATTGTCCACAGGATGCGTCGATGTCCCCGCCCAGCTTCCGCCGGACAGTGGCTGTCACACCTTGCCGCTCCAACCGCTCCTGAAATTCCCGAACCCGTTTACTGGGTTTGAAGGGGCTCTCCGTCACCTCATTAAGCGGGATCAGATTCACATGACCGGGAGTTCCCTTTAAGTGGCTGACAAGAAGATCAGCCTGCCAATCAGAATCGTTCACGCCGTCGATCATAGCGTACTCATAGGAGATCCTTCGTCCCGTGGTTTCAAAATATTGCCGGCAGGACTCGAAAAGTCGGGCCACCCCTACGCTCTTGTTTACCGGCATGATCTTGGATCTGGTCTCATCATCCGGGGCGTGAAGGGAGACCGACAATGTCAATTGTAACTGATATTGGGCCAGTTTGTCAATTTTCTCCACCAGGCCGCAGGTTGACAGAGAGATATGCCGCATACCGATATTCATCCCTTCGGGGCTGTTCACCAGCTCCAAAAACCGAAGGACCGTATCAAAATTATCCAGCGGCTCCCCGATCCCCATCAAAACGATATTGGAAATTTCTTCTCCCGAATCCAGTTGGGTAAACAATACCTGATCCAACATTTCTGAGGGAGTCAGATCTCTTATCTTGCCGCCGATGGTCGACGCACAAAAGGCGCACCCCATCCGGCAGCCCACTTGAGATGAGATACAGACAGTATTCCCATGATGGTAGCGCATCAAAACCGTCTCCACACAGTTTCCATCCCGCAGCCGCCAAAGATATTTGGCCGTCCCATCCTGCCGGGAGATCTGTTTGCGCTCCACACCCGGAGCCGTAATAAAGCACCTGTCAGACAATTTCTCCCGCAGCGGCTTTGAAAGATTTGTCATCTCCTCAAAGGAAACCGCTCCCCGGTGGAGCCACTGATAGACCTGCTTGCCCCGGAAAGCGGGCTCTCCCAATTCCCTCATAAAAGCGGTCATCTCCGCCAAATTCATGGATTTCAGATCCTGCAAACAGGCCGCCCCCCTTCCTCAGATATATTTCTCATACCCGCATCGCTCCACGACCTTTTTCCCCAAGAGGGTAACGGCACCTACCGGACAGGCGCTGATACAGCGGTAACACATGGTACAGCGGCCTTTCGCCGCGGCCTTTTTCCCATTCAGCGACAGATTTTGCATCGGGCACAGGGAAATACATGTTCCACAGCCCATACAGGCATCGCTGATCTTCAGGTCCCCGGAGTAATCCTTCATCCTGCTTCGAAACCAAAAGCGTTGGCAGAGAAAACCCGCCGCTCTGTTATAAAAATGAAGCCCCTCTCTGGGATACCTCCCACCCTTGATCCTTGCCGCCCACCGCTCGATCTTTCTGTCTGCCGCCGCTATGATCGCCCTGTTTTTCTCCAAGGACCGCTTCAGCAGCTTTACATCGCAGATGGAGTCCGGCATTTTGAGGTGCAGGCCGCCTACCACCTCCGCGCCATACCTCTTCAACAGCCGGGCGGCACATCCCGCTCCGTCTCCACTAAAAAGGCCCATGGTGGCAAGGCATATTACTTGCTTTCCCTTCCAGAGGGTCGAATGGGCGGTAATGAAATCCCGGACCATGACCGGCACATTTGAAAACTGTACCGGGTAGGCCAAAACGATACACTTCTGCCGAGACAACAGCTTTCCTGCATCCTCGCACTCCATCGGGAGCACCTGTCCCCCAGTATCCAGCAAACGAACAAGCCTCTCCACACAGTGCTTCGTATTTCCGGTCCCACTCAGATAGATTCCCACCATACCTGCTTTCCCTGCCTTTATCCCTTCTTGCGGAGCTTGGCGATAAAAAATCCATCTGTGCCGTGGCGGTGGGGCCAGAGAGTCACCATGCCCTCCGTCCGTCCTATGGGCCCCGGCAGAGAGAAGGCCTCCAACGTAAAGTTGTTTTCCTTTCCATCGAACCAAGTCACCACATCCTCATTCTCCCGGGGCAGCAGTGTGCACGTGGCATAGAGCAGCACACCGCCGGGACGGACGTAGCGGGAAACATTGGAGAGGATATCTCTCTGCACAGAGGGCAAGCCCTCCAGGGGCTTGGGGTCCTTATACCGGATATCCGGCTTCTTCCGGATGATGCCAAGACCGGAGCAGGGCACATCGGTGATAACGATGTCAAAACGGTTTTCCAGCGCCGGGTCAAATTCTCTGCCGTCCATGACGGCTGTGGTAATGCAGTTTAACCCCAGTCGTTTGGCCCCCGTCTCTATCAGCCGTTGCTTGTGGGGATGCAGGTCGCAGGAGAGTATTTCCTCCCGATCTCCCATTTGAATGGCGGCGGCGAAGGACTTACCGCCGGGGGCGGCGCAGGCGTCCAACACCCTCATCCCCGGCGCTGCCCCTGAGGCCAACACCGCCAGGCGGGCGGCTGCATCCTGGACATAGAAGCGCCCCTCCCGAAAGGCGGGCAGTTCTTCCAGGTTTCCTGTTCCCTCCAACTCCAGACAATCAGCCAGCCAGGGGTGGGAATGCACCGTGACCCCCGCTTCCGTCAATTCCTTCAACAGGGCCGGAGCAGAAGTTTTCAGCGTATTCACCTGTGCCTGGACCGGTGGCTGGGAATTATTTGCCGCCAACAGAGTTTCTACCTCATCTGCCGGAAGTGTATTGAAAAACTCCTTTACAAGCCAATCGGGATGGCTGTACCGGACTGACAGTTCCTCCGGCTGAGGCAAACCTTCCATCCTGGCTCTGTCAAAGGCTCGTAAAACAGCGTTCACCAGGGCGGATACTCGGGGATTGTGGGAAAATCTCTTCGCCAGACCCACCGATTCGTTCACTGCGGCATGGACCGGCACCCGGTCCATAAAAAGCATCTGATAGACCCCCAGTCGAAGGCAGTCCAACACGGCAGGCTCCATCTTTTCCAATGGTACAGAGGACAGCCGCCCAATGTGCCAATCCAGCAGCATCCGATTTTGAAGTATTCCGAAGGCCAGCCGGGTACAGAGCGCCGCATCCCGACCGGAAAGCTTTTCTTTGCCAATGGCATTACGGAGATACCCATCGGACCAGGCCCCCTGTCTCTCTCCTGCCAACAGGCACCTCAAAGCAACCTCCCTGGCTGAAGCGCCCATTAAAGAGGCCTCCCCACATCCACCGGATGGCCCCGAAGGTAATCCGCCGAACCCATCCGCTTGCCTCCGTCGGGTTGGAGCTCCCTGATCCGCAAGGCCCCCTCTCCGCACGCCACCAGGAGGCCATTCTTCCCAGCCTCCAGCACAGTCCCAGGGGCTCCTCCCCCCTCTTCCACACAGGTGGAAAGCACCTTACATCGCACACCATTTACCTGCGTGACAGCGGCCGGCCAGGGAAACAGGCCCCGGACCTGGTCGTGAAGAGCCTGGGCCGGTTTGAGAAAGTCCATGGGGGACAGATCTTTTGACAGCATGGGCGCCAGTGTTACCGCTCCCTCATCCTGGGGGGTGCGACCGGCGGTCCCCGACTCTAAGGCCGAAACGGTCTCCGTCAAAAGCTTTCCTCCCATCTCCGCCAGACGAGCGGTGAGGACCGGGGCTGACTCATCAGGTCCGATCCGGGTAGTGGCCTGGGCTATGATATCCCCCGCATCCAAAGCCGCCGCCATATGCATAATGGTGACTCCCGTCTCCTTGTCTCCGTTCAAAATGGCCCAATTGATAGGCGCCGCTCCCCGGTACTTAGGAAGCAGAGAGGAGTGGACGTTGATACAGCCCATTGGCGGACAGTCCAGGATCTCCTGTGGCAGAAGACGTCCATAAGCCGCCACTACGATAAGCTGGGGAGCCAGCTCCCGGATGAGCCCCAGAGCTGTTCCGTCCCGTAGTTTTACCGGCTGAAATACGGGAATACCATGCGCCAATGCGCACTCCTTCACCGGGGGCGCTTGAAGCTTGTTCTGATGCCGCCCCACCGGCTTGTCCGGCTGGCAGAACACGCCGCAAATAGCATGTCCTGCAACAATAAGAGCCTCCAGAGAGGGAACGGCAAACTCCGGAGTACCCATGAACAGGATCCTCACGACCGTTTTCCCTTCCTCTCCTCTTCCTCCATGATGCGCTCTACTTCCTCGCTGGTATAGATGTGATCCACATGTTCTGTAAAAACATGGCCATCTAAATGCTCGATCTCATGGCAGAAACACCGGGCCACAATGCCCTCTCCTCCTGTCTCAAACCAGTTTCCTTTCCGGTCCTGGGCTTTCACTTTGACCGTCTCAGGACGCTTAACATAGCCCCAGAGCCCCGGAACAGAGAGACACCCCTCCAGTCCATCCTGCTCCCCCTCCTGAAATATGAGCTCGGGATTCACCAGCTCCAACAGCTCCTCATCCTTCCCGTAGAGCACCACTACGCGCCGAAGGATCCCGACTTGGGGGGCGGCCAGTCCGGCGCCATTGGCGCTTATCAGGGTCTCCCGCATATCGTCGATCAAATCGCTGAGTTTATCGTCAAACCGAGTGATGGAGTGACACTTTTTATGAAGCGCTGGATCCTGGTCGGTCAATATCTCTCGAATCGCCATAATCATTTCTCCTTATCCGTTCATAGGGTCTACATCGGCATTGATGGAAACTCCCCGGTTTTTTTTATCCATCTGGGCACAGCGCACCAAATGAGCCACCAGTTCCCGGACCTTTCTGGTATTCTGGGCTGTCAATGTCAAGCGGTACCGGTAACGGTTATTCACCTTTGCCACAGCGGCAGGCACTGGGCCCAACACCTGACAGGAAAGGTCCTGGTAGGCCGGCCCACTCAGCCACTGACACAGAGTATCCCGAAGAAAAGCGCTGACCCGCAGGGCTTGTCCTTCTTCCGGACCCGAAATGTGGATCACAAAGAAGGTCGTAAAAGGCGGACAGCCACGCAGCCGGCGCAAACCGATCTCTTCCGCGTAAAAATGATCGTAGTCCTGTCTGGCAGCTGCCAGGATCACATCGTTTTCCGGGGTGTATGTCTGGATGATCGCTCTTCCCTCTTTGCTGCCCCGCCCAGCTCGGCCAACCACTTGAGTGATTAGAGAGAAGGTCCGCTCTCCCGCCCGGTAATCATCCAGATACAGCCCCTGATCGGCTGAGATCACGCCTACCAAAGTCACATTTTCAAAATCAAGACCTTTTGCTACCATCTGAGTCCCCACCAAAATGGGGATCTTTTTCTCCCGGAATCGGGCGAGCATTTTTTCGTGGGAGCGGCTGGCAGTCGTGGTATCCGCATCCATCCGCATGACCTCCACCCCGGGGAACCTTTGGTGAAGCTCCTCCTCCACCCGTTGGGTCCCCACTCCTACATACTCCAAGGCCCCGCCGCAGTCCGGACAGGAATTGGGCAACGGCTCTGAATGTCCACAGTAATGGCACATGAGCCGCCGATTGGCGGAATGATAGGTCAGATAAGCCGAACAGCGGGGACAGGAGGGGACCTGTCCGCAGGAGACGCAGGTCACCATAGGACTGGCCCCCCGGCGGTTGAGAAACAGAATGCTCTGCTCGCCCCGCTCCAAATTTTCCTCCAGGGCCTGAACCAGAGGGTAACTGAGCGACGTGGGATTTCCCGCCCGAAGCTCTTCCTTCAAATCCGCCAGAAACACCTTGGGCAATACCTTAGCATTATACCGGTGGGGCAGAGTAAACAGGTGATAATCTCCCTGTTTCGCGTGATACATGGTCTCCACCGAGGGTGTGGCTGACCCGAGCACCAGTAACGCTCCGTTCTGGCTGGCCCGGTATTTTGCTACATCCCGGGCATGATAGCGGGGTATGTTTTCCGACTTATAACTTCCCTCCTGCTCCTCATCCAAAATAATGAGTCCCAGATTTTTGAGCGGAGCAAATATAGCGGATCGGGTCCCGATGACCACCCGGGCTTTCCCAGCCCTGGCCCGCTTCCATTCATCATACCGCTCCCCCGCAGGAAGAGAGCTGTGGAGCACGGCCACTTCCTCTCCAAAATAGGAAGTGAAAACAGCCATAAGCTGAGGGGTAAGCGCGATCTCAGGAACCAGTGTGAGTGCCGTACGACCTCGTTTCAAGGTTTCCTGGATCAGGCGGAGATATATCTGAGTTTTGCCGCTGCCCGTAACTCCGTAGAGCAAAGCTGCGGCAGCTCTCCCTCTCTCCGCCAGGGCATCCAGCCCTTCAAACGCCGTCTGCTGCTCTGTGTTCAAGCAGATGGGGGCAGCTTCCTTGACTGTGCTCACTGTCTCCCTGCGGTATGCTTCCCTCTCTTCGATCGTCACAAGTCCGGCCTTCGCCAGTGATTTTAAGGTAGAGTTAGTGGCTCCGGTAAAATAGCAGATCTCCTTCGCCGAACCTTCTCCCATACCAGCCAGTAATTCAACCACCGAGTAGCGCAAAGGTCCTGTTTTTCGTTTTGGCGCAAGTTGGGACAACGCTTCCTCTCCGGGGACTGCCAGCGCGACCCACTTTTCAGTCCGATCCCCCACCCCACGGAGCGCACTGGTATTCAGGGTCAATATCCCCTTCTCCCTCAATGAGCGAAGGGCGGGGGTCGGATCTTTAGCCCCGAAAGCCTCCCGAATATGGACTGTCTCCAGCCCATGTAGATGGGAGGCTACCAATTCCACTATCCTCCGCTCTGTCTTCGAGCGTCCTGCCGCTTCCAGAGCCGCATCCTTTTCCACTCCTTCAGCCAGCTTATAGCAATCCTGAAGCGAGTAGTATAACCCCGCAGGCAGCATGGCTCTGGCGGCGTCGTATACGGTACAGAACCACCGCTCCCGGATCCAAAGTGCCAGACGGAGCCCTTCCGCATCCAGGACCGGCTGCTGGTCCAGACGGGTGAGAATGCTTTTCAGCGGCTTTTCTGTCTGCTCTTTCTCCTCCACCGACAGCACCAATCCCTCCACCCGGCGATTTCCCGCGCCAAAAGGGACAATGACCCGAACGCCGGCAGGCAGAGGATACATCTCCTCAGGGATCTGGTAATCATAGGGCCGGTCAATGGCATAGGTCGCCGCTGACAGAACGATCTTGGCGATCCGTATTGACATTCCAGCCCCTCCCTTCCCCGAAAAACAAGCGCCTGGGCCGCGCCCCGGCGCTTATCTTCTTAGTCCTTCCCGGTCTCAGCCTCTCCCGCCGCTACCTTCTGCAGAGCCAGGGTAACAGGCTTTTCCATCAGGGGATATCCTTCGTCCTCCGCCTGACTGGCGATCTGGCGGGCCTCATGGGCCACCACGTTCACCAATTGATAGCGGCTCGGAACCTGCTTTAAAAGATTTTTCATCGGAGGGTCCAGCATCATAGGTCATCAAACTCCTTCCATTAATTCCTTTCGATATTTGGTTCGGCACCCCTCTGCCGTCAAGATCGCCATGATCTCTCCGGCAGCCTGGGGGACCTTATCATTCACAACTAAATAATCATAGTTGGGAATTTCTTTCCACTCTTCCCGGGCCTTTTGCAGTCTCCCCTGAATGACCTCTTCGTCGTCAGTGTGGCGGCCATGGAGGCGTCGGGACAATTCCTCAAAGGATGGGGGCATTATAAAAATCAGCACTGCATCAGGACATTTTTCCCGGACCTTAGCCGCCCCCTGGACCTCAATGTCTAACAGCACATCGGTACCCTCATCCAGCTTCTCCCGGATTAGCTTCAGAGACGTCCCATAATAATTATCTACATATTGAGCGTGTTCTAAAAACTCGTCCCGAGCGATCATTTCCTCAAAGATCTCTTTCGAAACAAAATAATAGTTCACGCCATCCGCCTCGCCTACCCGTGGTTTCCGGGTCGTGAAAGAGACTGAAAAATACATGTCTGGGCGTTCACTCAAAAGCTCAGCGATCACCGTGCTCTTTCCAACCCCCGAGGGACCGGAAAGTACAATGAGCTGTCCCCGCTGTTTCTTCGGCGTCATGTGAGTTCCTCCTCGCTGGTCTCTATCTCTTTTCCGGCCATCCGAGCCGACACCGTCTCCGGCTGAAGTGCAGAGAGGACGATATGTCCGCTGTCCATAATGAGTACCGCCCGCGTCCGGCGCCCATAAGTGGCATCGATCAGACATCCGGATTCCCGGGCCTCTTGGATCATCCGTTTTACAGGGGCTGAATCAGGGCCGATCACAGAAATAAGCCGCTGCGGAGAAACCATGTTGCCAAACCCAATGTTCACCAACTTCATCCCGGTTCCTCCTCTTCTACTATTCGATATTCTGGACCTGCTCCCGGATCTTCTCGATCTCCCCCTTAATGTCCACCACCAGACGGGAGGTCTCAATATCACTGCACTTAGAGCCAATGGTATTGGCTTCCCGGTTAAACTCCTGAATCAAAAAATCCAGTTTTCTCCCAATGGCCCCTCCCTGCTCCAGCATTTCGTGAAGCTGAGACAGGTGGGAACGCAAACGCACCGTCTCCTCGTCAACCGCCACCTTGTCAGCGTATATGGCTGCCTCCGTTAGGATGCGGCTCTCGTCGATCTGTGTGTTGCCCAAAACCTCCTGCAGCTTGGAGATCAGCTTAGCCCTGTAGTCTGCTACATTCCCCGGGGCCCGCTCCTCCACCTTGCTAAGAAGGAAGGAGATCGTCTCTGCCCGGGCGCATATATCCTCCTCCAGTTTCTGTCCCTCAGTCTGACGCATGGCAGTATGATTTCCAAGAGCCTCCTCCGTCACAGCGCAGAGGTCGGCCGCAATACTTTCCAAGTCCTCCTCTGATTTTGTGACGGTGAGCACATCAGGAAGACGGGCCAGGTCGGTAACGGTATAATCCGGCATAACAGCTTCCCCAGCCAATTTCTTCAATTGTTCCAACGCGAGTACATAGCTTTTTGCTAACGGGGTATTGACTGTGATCACGGATTCTTCCGCTCCGGCGGACTCTACCGTAATGAATACATCCACCTTACCCCGGCCCACATTTTTCTGTACCAAGGTCTTGATCGCATCCTCCGCAAAGATATAGGCTCGGGGCATCTTCACCGTACAGTCCAGATAGCGGTTGTTGACGCTGCGAAGCTCCACAGTGATATTCCGCCCGTTTCGGGACTGCTTCGCCCTTCCGTAGCCGGTCATACTTTTGATCACTGACAACGCTTCCTTTCCAGCTTTAATGTAGCGATACTTCTGAAACCATATCCCTCAGCAGCAAGGTCCTCCCCAGGGAGTCAAACAGCTGATACACAAATAGGTCGTGCAAGGGTCATCACAGGCCCCGCCTCCATATCCGGCAGGACGATACCGGGTCCCGCCCTGCTGCATCATGGACATGGCCTGCCGGTACTCAGGATTCCCAGGCTCCATAGTGCAGGCAGTCCGAAAATGCTGGCTGGCCTCATCCAGCCACCCCTTGCGGTAGGCCAAGTAGCCGTATAAAAAATGCCACTCTGCAGACTGTTGGGGGGCAGCACGCAGCAGCTGCTCTGCCCGGCTAAGATCCCCCATATTGATGCACTGGCGTATCTGGGCAAACACACTATCCCCGGAGGACTGCTGCTGATAGGCATATTGTCCTTGATATTGCTGGCCCTGGGCACTGCCATAAGCCTGTCCCCCTGAGCGGGAACGGGTAATGGCATCATAAGCCTCATTGACCTCTTTCATTTTCTCCTCAGCCAGATCTGCCAAAGGATTGTTCTGATAATTGTCCGGATGATACTTCCGGGCCAACTCCCGGTAGGCTCTCTTTATTTCCTCGTCACTGGCAGAGGGGTCTACTCCCAACACATTATAAGGATCGTTCATCCCTTGTTTCTCCTACGTTTCTTTTGATATTCCCGCCATTTTCCAGAAAAGACCAACTCTTCCACAGTCGGCAGGCCACTATATATAATGTTTTCCAACACAGGACTCCAAATGGTAACTGGCAACAATTGAAAGACCGCTCCCACCAACGCCAATGAGTGATCCATATTATGGCGGAGATAATCCCGGTCCTCCTGACTCCATTCCGGAAACCTGGCGGCCACCGGATTGTAATTACCCGTCTTTTTGTCCTCAGTCAAATCATCTACTGCGTCGATCAGATAGATCCACCGTCCCAGATGATACAGAAGCTGCTGCCGGGACCGGTCCAGCCCCATCTCCCCAACGGTGGGCGCCGCCGCCTGCAAAATCCGAGCAAAGCAGTCCGCCGTTTGGTCAATAGAGGGGCTTTTGTGTCTCTCCAACTCCCGCAGTTCTGCCAAAAGTCGGGCAGTCTGGACATCAAATTCCAGACATCCGCCCCTTGCTTGGTGATAACCAGGCCTTAAGAACAGGCCTAAAAACCGGGCCGATAAACGGGTAAGGAACCCACCATCCGCCACCGCATCCCGCAGTTTCCACCAGGTCAGGATTACGCTCTCCCCCGCAGCGGTCTCCATCCAGCCCTCGCCTTTGCAGGCCGTCTTTCCTCTCACCGGATGAAGCGGACATTTCACACACTCTGTCGGTCTAACCGTCTCTTCAGAATCCAACAGCATAGCAAGAAACACAAAATCATAGTTGAGAAACAGGCGGGATATCGCCCCATACCGCTTTTTCATGGTGAGACAAAGCCCACAGTAGGCGGCTTCGTACCTCTCCCGGTCAGCCTGAGGGAGCATATCCTCCCTGGCTCGCACATAGCCAAACATCCGTCCGGCCCCGCTACTGGCGAACAACGGACACTACAATATTGTAATCGCCCACTACCCCAACGTCATTGCGCCCATTCAAATAGACCTTCACTGGAATGGTTTGGGTCCCCGTAGCCGTCACTGTATTTGCCAGATCCGCCACGATAAGAAGTTGAGACGCCGCCACCGCATTCACCGCATCTGCCGCCCCCCGGATCTGGATCTGCCGGGTCTGGGTTACCGCGCTGGCAGTATAACCCTCAGGGCAGTGGATCAGCTCAATATTATTCACTTCCAGAGTCGCAGTGGTAAGCCCTTCCATTGTAAGGGCTACCGTCGCCTCAGCGACTCCGCTTACGTTCGTGAGCTCAGAGGAGAGCGTTATGGGGAAGGTCAACATATCGCTGCCCATTACCTTGGCAAGGTCTATATCCCCCAGAGAGATCTCCTTCAAGGGCTCCAGATCCGCAGGAGCACCGGAAACCACGATGCTTTCCGGCTCTATATCTACCTTCACATTTTTATCGGTAGCGCCGCCGCCAGGAATAATATTGACGGTCAGCGGCACCTCCTTCAACTGGAAAACGGGCAGCGTGGTCCGTATCAGGGTGTCGCTTGTCTCCAACCCTGCCGGATCCATCACATCCCCTGTAAAGGTGACAAAGACATAGGGCAAATCTCCGTTATATGTCTCAGACATATCCTCCTGGTCTAATGTTACCAGAGCATAGTCAATTTGATTTACCAGCGCTTCCTCTCCGCGGACCTCCAAAGTCTCAGGAGTAAAACTGAATTCTCCGATCTGATACCCCTCTGCCACGCTTCCTGTGGAGGTACCCCGAATCGGGATCGTACGGGTAGCCTGACGGACCACAGTGAAGGACACTGTCTGGGGATATCGGTCCATAATAGCTACAGAGTTGAAGGAAACACCAGGGGGGGGACTGTAGGAAACCTGATACTCACTGGAATATTGTCCCGGCTGTGTGATAGAGGATACATCTATGGTGACGGAGACCGTGTCTGCGGACAAGGCCAGAAGCGCATCCCGCTTGCCGGTGACGTTAAGGGTAACCGTCTGCTCCAGCCCGCTGGTGATCATCAACTCCCGGCTTTCCAGCACATTGGTCCCTGCAAAGGTAACTGGCAAATTCCGCACCGGCCCCGAACTATCCGGGTTCAGCGCCCCCACCACATAGGTCCACAGGCCAATGGCCACCAAGACGGAGACGACCATATAAAGACCTTTATTTTTTTGTCTCTCCATCCGGTGACCCCTCCTTTTTTCCCTGGAACAGAGTGGACAACTTGTTAAAAATGGAGGTGTCCTCCTCCTTTTTATCGGGTATCAGTTCATTACGGAGAAGCCGTTCCAAAGTCTCAGGGGCCAAATGCCGCTTTAGCATCCCCCCCACCGCCACAGAGATAGAACCCGTCTCCTCCGAGACAATAGCTACCACTGCATCGGTCTGTTCACTGGCGCCGATACCGGCCCGGTGGCGCATCCCTAACTCCTTGGAGAGATTTACATTTCCCGACATTGGAAGCATACATCCGGCTCCTACGATCCGCCCGTCCCGAACTATGACGGCGCCATCGTGGAGAGGCGCCTTATTCCAGAATATATTTTTCAGAAGCTCACTGTTGACCACGGTATCCAGCCGAGTCCCCGTGCGGATGGCGTCGTCCAGCATATTGTTCCGCTCAAAGACCATCAAGGCTCCCGTCTTACTCTTGGAAAGCTCAGCGTAAGCCTCCACCGTCTGCGAAATCGCTCCATCCAGTTCATCGGAGACCATGGGCCGCCCCCCGGAAAAGACCTTTCCGATCCGGCTGCTGCCAACTTGCTCCAATAGCTTCCTAAGCTCGGGCTGAAACAGGATGACCAGGGCCAGTACGCCCACCTCCACAGCCCGGTTCAAAAGCCAATTGACAGTATACAGATGGCACACTCCGGAAACAGCCAGCGCCAGCAGTACAAAAATGATACCCTTTGCAACTTTTCCCGAATTGGTGGAGCGGATCAGTTCAATAAACTTATAAATGAGGAAGGCCATAATGGCAATATCGATAATATCCGTGATGGCGATCATCCCAAAATTGGAAAACACACGCCCTGCCGCCGCGATCACTTGCTCCATCCTGACTCCTCCCTCCTGGCTGCACCCGATTTTCCCGCAGAGGGCATTCCCCCGCAATTATGATTATTATACTTGATTTTCCTTCTGTGCGCAAGGGAGTTAATCGTTAATTTTTCCTGAATTTCTGCCCTTTTCCATCTCCCGGCCTGTCCTTTTTTGCAAAAAAGAAAAGGGGCCTTTATCAGGTCCCCTTCTCCGTCCTATACCGTCAGCCTGGAGACCTCCCGAATCAGGCTTCGCACCTCGGCCGGGGTATTAAAATCGGAAAAACTTACACGTACCGTCCCTCTCTCCTTCGTACCTGCGCTCTCATGGGCATAGGGGGCACAATGAAGGCCGGCCCGGACGGCTATATTTATCCGTCCTAACCGCTCCCCTACCTCCTCACAGTCAAGTTTATCAAGCTGAAAAGAGAGGACCCCCGCTTGAGCTGTCCAGTCCCGTGCCGCATATACGGTGATCCCGGCGATCCCCAAAAGCCCTTGTCTGGCCTGCCGGGTCAGCTCTTGCTCCCGCCGAAGGATGGCCCCTTCTCCCCGGTTCTTTACAAAGCGGATCCCCTCTAAAAGTCCTGCGATACCAGGAACATTGTGAGTCCCAGCCTCCAGGCGATCCGGGAGAAAGTCCGGCATCTCCTGTCGGGCCGACAGGCTTCCTGTCCCCCCCTCCAAAAGCGGAGTCGTATTCCAGCCTTCTCCGCAAAGAAGAAGTCCGGTCCCTTGAGGTCCATAAAGCCCCTTATGCCCCGGCATTCCAATAAAGGCACAGCCCAACTCATCCATATGAACGGGTAGCGCTCCCGCCGATTGGGATGCGTCCAAAATAAATGGGATGCCCCGGTCCCGACATAAGCGGGCAATATCCTCTATGGGCAGAATAAAGCCGAACACATTGGAAACATGGGTGCAAATTACACAGGATACCTCTTCTGTGATCTGTTCAGCAAAAGCTGTCAGCATTGCCTCCTGGTCAAAGAGGGGAGAACGAGCTACCTTGATATGACAGCCCAATCCCGCCAACGGCCGTGTCACGGCATTGTGCTCGTATCCGGAGACCACAACCGTATCCCCCGGCTTTACCACCGATTTGATGGCCAGATTCAGGGCATGGGTAGCATTGAGAGTGAATATCACATTCTCCGGATCCTTGATATGGAACAATTCTGCGGCGGCTTGCCGGCAGTTGAATGCAGTCTCCGCCGCCAGCATGGCAGGTCGGTGACCACCCCGGCCGGGAGAGGCCATTTGCTCCATGGCAGAAAACACTGCCCGCCGAACGGAATATGGCTTCTGCAGCGTGGTGGCGGCGCTGTCCAGATAAATCATCAGAGCAGCACCTCCTTATAACTTCCGTCACTGGCCATAATGAATACCCGTTTAGGGCCGAGACCGGCCCGGGCCAAAACCATCAGGGCATTTGCCAGATTCCGTTCCGAAACTTTCACCGAGTGACTGCACCCCTCGCTATCTATCACCTTTGGCGAACGAAGGATATGGGCGGTGATCCCGGCCCGTTCCAGTGCCATCTGGGTCCGCTGGGCGTAGGTCAGGGAGCGACAGACGATCAGATAGTAAACCATAACGAACGACCATTCCTTTCTATGGGTATGAGAGAAATGGCCTTCCACGAGAAAGGCAAAAACGCTCCTCTCACCGCATGATATGCGGGATAGGAGCGTTTGGGAACCGGAGGTCAACGCCAAGCTTACTCTTTGATGGCTATGATCCAAATGATCGAGACCTTTTTCCCTTTCACGGATATCTGGTAGCATCCCTTTTCACCACGTTTATTTAATCCCCGCCTTCCCTCACCAGGCACACCGCCTGGGCGGCGATCCCCTCACCCCTGCCGGTGAATCCCAAATGCTCCTCAGTGGTAGCCTTCACGCTGACCCGGTCCAGGTCCACCCTCAGCCTCAAGGCAAGATTTTGCCGCATCTCCGAGATATAAGGGGCCAGTTTAGGGGCCTGAGCCACCACGGTCATATCCACATTGCCCACGGAAAAGCCCTTCCCCTGCAACAGATCCACAACCCTGTCCAGCAGCTTCAAGCTGTCCGCCCCAGCGTAGGCAGGGTCATTGTCGGGGAACAGATGCCCAATGTCCCCCAAGGCGCAGGCTCCCAGCAGGGCGTCCATGAGGGCGTGGGTCAGTACATCGGCATCCGAATGGCCCAAAAGTCCCTTCTCACAGGGGATCTCCACCCCGCCCAAAATAAGCTTCCGCCCCTCCACCAACCTATGTACATCGTAGCCCTGCCCAATCCTCACAGGATGCCCCACCTTTCCAAAATGGCTTCCGCCACCGCCAGATCCTCCGGGGTCGTGAGTTTAATATTGTCATAAGACCCCTCGGTAAGACAAACCGGCATACCGATCCGCTCCACAGCTGAACAGTCATCGGTAAGTTCTATCCCATCTGTCAGAGCTTTCTCCAATGCCCCTAAAATAAGACCATGCTCAAAAACCTGAGGAGTCTGGACCGCATAGAGTTCCGAACGGTCCAAAGCTCCCGTCACAATCCCGCCCACCGCTCGCTTGATGGTATCCTTCACCGGCACGGCTGGGGCGGCCGCCCCTCGCTCCACCGCTTTCTCTATGGCAGCGTTGATAATCTCCTCCGTTACCAAAGGACGATCTCCATCATGAACCGCAATCAGCTCAGAGGCAGGGTCTGCCTCGCGAATTCCCGCCAGTACTGAGGCAGAACGGGACTCTCCCCCCACCACGATCTTCCGCACTTTTGTAAGCGCAGCTTCCTTGCAGAGCTGTCCCAGAGGGACCAGCATTTCCTCCCTGGCTGCGATAATGATCTCGGTAATATATGCGCTGTTCTCCAGTGTCCGCAGAG
>CANPNN010000002.1 GCA_947575475.1 uncultured Pseudoflavonifractor sp. | reverse complement strand
GCCAGCGGCTCAAGAAGCTCACCGAGGATCTGGTGGAGGCCAGCAAGGCCTCCACCGGGACTCTCACGGTGAACCCGGAGCGGCTGGGGGTGATCCAGCTGGTGACCCAGGCTCTGGGAGAGTATAGCGAAAAGCTCTCCGCCGCGGGGCTGACGGTGATTTCCACCCTCACCGAGGAGGAGGTCTATGTCCAGGCTGACGGACGGCATTTCTGGCGTATTTTGGATAATCTCATGGGAAACTGTGTCAAATATGCCATGCCGGAAACACGGATCTATCTGGACCTGGTAGCCTGGGATGGGTATGTGACCCTCTCCCTGAAAAACATCTCCGCCAGCCAACTCAATATCCCCGCCGAGCAGCTCATGGAGCGGTTTGTCCGGGGGGACGAGAGCCGCACCACCGAGGGGTCCGGCCTGGGCCTCTCCATCGCCCGGAGCCTCACCGAGCTCCAGGGGGGCCTGTTCCGCCTGGAGGTGGACGGGGATCTGTTCAAGGCGGTGGTGAGCTTTCCGCAGGTGAAGTAGGGGCGGGTCACTGACCCACCCGCCCGGTGGAAACACTTTACTGGTTTGAATTGCCTTTCGGCGGAAAGGTTGTTTTGCCTCCCGGCTGGGCCAAAACCGCTTTAGAAGCGGTTCTGGACTCCGAACTTTTAAGGGCATAAGACCAGTGGAAATATTCGGGAACTACGATACAACCGTAAAGAGCACCAGCGCTGTAAGGGTATCCCTCGAATGAAAACCCTATGGTTACGCCCGTTATTGACCGGCGGCTTCCTCAGGTTGACCCGCCGTCCCTCTTGCGCCGCTGCCGCTGAGGGGAGCGTGACCTTTGGGGCCTTCGCTGTAATTCCCGCCGCCTGGCGGGTGGTGGCTGGTAGAAAGCGGGCGCATAATATGCGCCCCTACAAGGACAAGGGTCAAGGGCGGGTTTGGAACCCGCCCCTACAGAAGATCCGTCATACATGGCGCCACATCCCTTTTTTGTGGATGGGGGTGGGATAGGGTGGGGCGCGACGACCTCGGCGCGCCGCCAGGTATGGTACTCCCTTCCATAAACCGGTATGGTCCCGTAGGGGCGGGTCACTGACCCACCCGCCTGAGAAAACCCAGGCCCAAGCTGGGTAGAATAGAGGCGGCATGGAGTCAGCGAAGACTCTTTCCATGTCTCACCCTCGGACGCACGAGTGCGGGGCAAGTGGGACCATGGGGACGAAAAGACGCAGGAGCCGACCTGAGGCCCACTGGTCAACGCCCTTTAAGGGCTTTCTTGGAGAGCGCGAGAGGCCTTTCTTTGGCCCCTTCCAAGAATGGTCTTTCCTGATTACCCAGCGATAGGATCTCTGTGCAAATTTTCTCACACGGCAATAAAAAGAGAAAAAGGTCAAAGCGCTTGGCGCTTTGACCTTTTTTCTTAATCCAGGATCTGGATGGCCGCTCCCAGGACTCCCTTGCCGATGTAGACGCTGAGGGTCCCGTCGATGTGGGAATCCCATATGTGCCGGCAGCCGGGGATGGCCGCCATCAGGTCCTTTTTGAGCTGCTCCATCTCCTCCTGGGCGCCGCCGTTGGCCACCAGCAGGTTGAAGTCCTTATGGTCCCCCACGTGCTCCTTCACCAGCTCGATGAGCTTGCCCTGGACCTGCTTCCGGCCCCGGACCTTGGCCACGTTCACCAACTGTCCGTCCTCAGCAAAGGTGAGGATCGGCTTGATGTTCAGCACCGTTCCCGCCAGGGCGGTGATCTTGCCGATGCGCCCACCCTTCTGCAGGTATTCCAGAGTGTCCACCGAGAAGAAGGCGTGGGAATTGCGCAGCAGATGCTCCACCCGCCCGTTCACCAGCTCCTCCCAGGTCATACCGGCCTTGATGTCCTCCCAGAGCTGGAGGACGAAGCCCCCGATGGGGATCGCCCCGCTGTAGGTCTCAAAGACCGCCGTCTCCAGATCCCGGCACTCCTCGCAGGCCAGGCGGAACATATTGTGGGTCCCCGAAAGACCCGAGGACAGGGGCAGGACGATGACCTTCTCGTAGCCGTCCTTCCTGATATTCTCCAGCGTCCGGTCCACCCGCATCATGTCGGGCAGGGAAGTCTTGGGCAGTTCCCCCCGCTCCAGACGCTTATAGATATCCTTGGCAAAGATATCCTCCCCGTCGCTGTAATCCTTATCCTTACAGGCGATCCGCAGGGGCACCACATAGACCGGCAGCCCTTTCCGGTGCCGGGGCTCCATCTCGGCGCAGGAGTCTACCAAAAATGCGATCTTTTCCGGATTCAACAAAATCCCTCCATCGGTTGACAGGCCTCCGCCCATCCCGTATAATATTAAGATAACAACGTTATGTGATGGTTATTATATCATTTCCATCTTGTTTGTCAAGGAGGGATCCACGTGGATTATCAGCAGCGCCGTCAGCTCCAGGCTCAGGACACCCGCCGGGCCATTCTGGCCGCCGCCGCCCAGCTCTCCCGCCAGGGCCGCTTCGACAAGATGACCGTCCGGGACGTGTGCGCCGCCGCCGGGGTCACCACCGGGGCCTTTTATCACCACTTCTCCTCCAAGGAGGATCTTTTGAAGCAGGGCTTCACCTCGGTGGACGTATTTCTGGAGAAAGCTCTGGAGCCATACCGGGACCTGCCCCCCCTGGACCGGCTGGAGGCCCTGGCCAGGCTCTATGCCCGGTTCATGGAGGAGCAGGGCTGGGAGACCATCTCCCTCTACTACAGCCGCCGCCTCCTAAGCCCCGAGGCCGACCCCATGGACCCCGACCGATACACCCTCCGCGCCATGCGGGAGTGTCTGACCGCCCTGGCCCAGGACGGGATCCTCTCCCCCGCCCTCTCCCCGGAGTGGACGGCGGACTTCTTCTTCCGCCATTTCCGGGGCACCGTAATCGACTGGGTGCTCCACCAGGGGAGCTACCCCCTGTGGCCCAAACTGGAACAGGATTACGACCTCTTTGCCCGATCCTTCCAGGCGTGAATTTGGCCCTTCCCTCTCATACTCCCGCCCTCCGCCGAATATGCTGTCCGGCGGGGGGTGGTCTGTTTTGAGCCACATTTTACAAAAACAATGGGTCCGGGACGCCTTGGCAGGGACCGGACTTCTCCTCTGCGCCCTGGCCCTTATCTGCTGGCCCAAGGAGGTCTCCACCGCCGTCCAGGAGGGACTGCAGCTCTGCTATAATGTGATCCTGCCCTCCCTGTTTCCCTTTTTCATCCTGACCTCCCTGGTGATCTCCCTGGGGCTGGCGGGGTATCTGGGTCGGCTTCTGGAGCCTGTCATGCGCCCTCTGTTCCACGTGGGCGGTTCCTGCGCCGCCGCTCTGGCCCTGGGCTTTGTGGGGGGCTACCCCGTGGGGGCCCGGGCCGCCCTCACCCTCTATGAGGAAGGCCAATGCACCAGGACCGAGTGCGAGCGGCTGCTGGCCTTCTGCAACAACTCCGGCCCCGCTTTTATCCTGGGGGTGGTGGGAGCGGGGGTCTTTGCCGACAGCCGGGTGGGACTTCTTTTGTGCCTGGTCCACGCCGCTGCCTCCCTCTGCGTGGGATTGGTGTTCCGTTTTTACCGCAGGGGTGAGGAAAAGGGAGGCCTCCAGAGGGCCTCCTCCCCCATCGCCGCCCAACGGTTCACCACCGCCTTCACCGGAGCGGTAAAGGGCGCCGTGACCTCCACCCTCAACATCTGCGCCTTTGTGGTGTGCTTCACCGTTATCATCCGCCTGTGCTTTCTCTCCGGCCTCCTCCCCGCCCTGGCGGGCCTTCTGGGCCGGCTCCTCTCCCCTGTGGGCTTCACCAAAGCCTGGGCCCAGAGGCTTCTCACAGGGCTTTTGGAGTTGTCCTCCGGGGTGTGGGCCCTCACCGGCGCCGGATCCCTGACGGGTCGGGCGTCTATGGCGGCCTTCCTCCTGGGCTGGGCGGGGATCTCCGTCCACTGCCAGGTCCTCTCCTTCTTGGGAGAGAGCGGTCTCAGCACCAGGACCTATATGGTCGGCAAGCTGCTCCACGGCCTTTTCTCCGCCGGACTCACCGCCCTTTTGCTCCGGGCCTTTCCTCTGGAGGAGAGTGTCTCCAGCTACCTGGCCCAACAGGTGGAGGGCATCGCCGGGACCGACTTCTACTCTGCCCTGGCCGTCTCCACCGCCGCGGCCTGGGGGGTGTTCCTCCTGTTCTTCCTTCTGGCGGCCTTCGGCGTGCGGATGGGGCGAAAAACCTGTGGAAAAAGGCGGAGAAGTGTGGTATGATGGAGAAAAGCCACATCGAAGGAGAAAGCCCATGTTTGGAAAGAAAAAACTGTTCCAGGAGAATATCGAGCCACGCTGCGTATACTGCGCCAAAGGCGCTCCCTTGGAGGAGGGGCGTATCCTCTGCTCCAAAAAGGGAGTGGTCGGGGGGGGAGACCGCTGCGGACGGTTCCAGTATGATCCCCTGAAGAGAGTCCCCCCCAAGCCCGCCGCCCTGGATACCAGCAAGTTGTCTCTGGAGGATTTTCGGCTGGACTGACGAAAGCAGGCGGTGAACAGGAACTCAGCTTTTTGCCCCCGTCCAGATCCCCTTTCGCACAAAGGGCCACGCTGTACGATGCGTACAGCGTGGCCCTTCTTTTTCTGTTTTACTTTTTCCCTTTTTCCACAGCGGCGGGCTTTTTCCCGTCCGCCCCCTCCAGGATGGTCCGGTCCCCCGCCTCCTGGGCGTGTTTCTGCACATCCATCTGGTTCTTGGGGCTGCGGACCAGGATACCGGGACCCTGGACGCAGCCGCCCTCGCAGGCCATGCCCTCGATGAAATTGACCCCGCCCACGCCCTTGGCGAATTTCAGAAGCTCTATCTTACAAGCGCTCAGTCCGCTGCAGGATACGGCGTTGAGCTTGAACTGCTCCTCCCCGATCCCGTGCTCCTTCAGGCCCTCGGCCACCGCGGCGGCCACGCCGCCGGAGTGGGCGAAGCTGCGGCCGTAGCCGCTGGCCTCGTCCAACCGGGTCTCCTCCAGCTTCTCCAGTTCGATGCCCTTGGAGGTGAACAGGGCGTAAAGCTCCTCAAAGGTCATGGCGCAGTCGATGGCCCGCATGGTCTTGCCCAGATAGCGCTCCCGCTTCTTGGCGATGCAGGGGCCGATAAACACCACCTTATCGTCAGGGGCCGTCTCCTTGATATGCTTACCGATCATCACCATGGGGGACGGGGTATTGGAGATATACTGGCTGAGCTCGGGGAAGTTTTTCTCCACATAGGCCACAAAGGCGGGACAGCAGGAGGACAGGAGCTTCCCCTTCTCGGCCAGCTCCTCGCTCTCCGCCTTGGCGGTCATGTCCGCGCCCCGGGCCACCTCCGCCACATCGCAGAAGCCCAGCAGTTTAAGTCCCGTGACCAGTTGGCCGAAGGTGGCGGGGGCAAACTGTCCCGCCGCCGAGGGCGCCACCACCGCATGGACCTGATAGCCCCACTTGTGGGAGCCTTGGAGCATCTGGATCACATCCACGATAAAGGCTTTGTCCATGATGGCCCCAAACGGGCACTGGTAGGAGCAGGCGCCGCAAGAGACGCACTTTTCCACATCAATGTCGGCCTTCTTATCCTCCCCCATGGAGATGGCCCCAGGGATACATCCCCGCTCGCAGGGCCGCTGATGTTTTTCAATGGCCCCATAAGGACAGGCGGCCACACATTTGCCGCACATGATACATTTCTTATGATCGATGGTGGCCCGGTGGTTTTGGACGGTGATGGCCCCCTTGGGGCAGGCGTGGACGCACCGGGTGGCGATACAGCCCCGGCAGGCGGGGCCTACCTCGATCTGGGTCACAGGACACTCGTCACAGGCCACCTTCATGACCTCCATAATGGCGGGATATGCCCTGTCGCCCCCCATGGCCATCTTCACCCGGTCGTTGACCACCGCCCGCTCCTTATAGATGCAGCAGCGCATCCGGGCCTCAGGGCCGGGAATGATCTTTTCCGGTATGCTCAATATCCCGGTGGTCAGCTTATCCTCCCAGGTCAGCTCGGCCACCGATTCAAGGACCTGATGCTTCAGTTCCTGTACCGTCGTTTCAAACTTGCGCATGGCTCTCTCTCCTTTGGAAAACCTTGTCTTCTTTTTCACAATTTCAGTGTGCACTTCATTTTACTATTCCACGCCAGGGCTGTCAACGACAAGTTTTTAGTGTTTTTGCAGGGGTTTTTGTGTAAAAAGCACAACTCCGGCGGGGCTTCCCATTGGAACAGAGACTGCATAGGATAAAACAGCCCTGTGGCTTACTTTTCCTGCGAAAGAGGTGCGCTTTTATGAATACTCCCATCTCCCCCCGAATGTCCACCTGGGACATTCCCCATGTTCCTTCGGCAGCGGAGGCCCCGCCGGAGGAGGCCCCTGTCCAAGAGCCTCAAACAGCTTCCGGGAAGGACGCTAGCCCCGAAGAGGTCTCTCCGGAGCCTTTGCCCCGGATGGAGTCCGACTCCCCCGCCGTTCAGGTCCGGTTCCTCAACGCCGTAACGGAGGGCGGCGGCAACCTGCGGATCACATCAGGCAACCGGCTTCTGTCCTCCTCCCTTTCCCCGGAGGGGCTCAGCGAATACTTTACCGTCCCCGCCGGGTTCCGCCCTTTCGCCTTCTATGATGCGGACCGCCCCTGGATGCTCCTGTTCCGCTCCACGCTTCCCCTGGCCGCCGGGGATGTGATAACGCTGGCGGTGGTCCGCTCCGGCGGCGGGTTGGACCTGGTGCGTGTGGATGACCGCCCCTGCGGCGTCCGGGGCGGCAGCTTTGCCTGTGTCCGCTGCATCGACCTGGTCTACGATAGCCCTGGGCTGGACCTGATCCTCACCGACGGGCGGGTGGTCTTTACCGACGTGCGCTTTAAGGAGGTCACCAACTACCGCCGGGCCAGACCGGACCGCTACGATCTCTACGTCGCCCGGACCCCCAACTCCCAGCATCCCGACATCGAGACGGTAGAGGAACTGCCCATCCCGGTGGTCCACTGCGCGGTAGAGCCCCTGACCTCTTTCTTCCTGGACCTCCAGGCAGGACGGCAGGTAAGCGTCTATTTGATGGGCGACTGGGACACGAGCCGGAAACTCCGGGTGAAAAGTGTGGAAAATTTTTGAGAGAAAAACGGGAAGACCTCACCCCCGGTCTCCCTCCCGCATAGCTTGAAGTGAGCTGATTTTGGAACGGAGGGTCAACTTTTATGGAATCAAAGGTCACTTTTTTCCTGGGGGCCAACTCCCCCTCAGGGTTTTACTCCCTATACGATCAGATGCTGGACCCGGATACGGCAAGGCGGGTCTTTCTCCTTAAGGGCGGCGCGGGCTGCGGCAAGTCCTCCCTCATGAAGCGTGCCGCCGCGGCTCTGGAGGCCGTAGGCGAGGAGGTGGAATACATACGCTGCTCCGGGGACCCGGACTCCCTGGATGCGGTGATCTTCCCCCGCCTGAAGGCCGCCATCGCAGACGCCACCGCCCCCCACGTGATGGAGCCAAGGCTGCCCGGGGTGGTCGAAAGTTATGTAAACTTGGGCCGCTTTTATGACCATGCCGCCCTGATAAAGCAGCGGGAAGAGATCGCCGCCGCCACCAGGGGTTACAAGAGCCACTACAAGGGGGCCTACCGCTGTCTCACCGCCGCGGCCCAACTTGCCGAGGACAACCGCTCCCTGCTGCTGACTTCCGCTTTGGAGGCCAAGGAGCTGAAACGCGCCAGAGGCATTCTCTCCCGAGAGGTAAAGAAGACCGGCCGGCAGCCCGGGATCGCCGTTCAGCGGTTTTTGGGGGCCATCTCCTGCCAGGGACTATCCTGCCGGTTTGAGACAGTGGACGTTCTGTGCCGCAAGGTCTATGAGCTTCAGGATACCTATGGCCTGGGGGCGGGGATGCTCACGGCCCTGGCCGCCGGATGTATGTCGGCGGGGTACGATGTGATCCTGTGCCCCTCCCCCCTCTTCCCTGACCGGGCCCAGCACCTGCTCGTGCCTGAGCTGTCCCTGGGCTTTGTCACCAGCACTCCCGACCTCCCCTACCTCGGCAGGCCCTACCGCCGGGTGCGGGTGGACGCCATGGCCGACCCGGAGCTGCTGCGAAAGTATAAATCCCGCCTGAAATTTGCCCGGAAGGTCCAGTCCGCCCTGTTGAGCGAGGCTGTGGATTCCCTGGCTCAGGCCAAGGCCGAACACGACACGCTGGAAAAGCTTTACAACCCCCATGTGGATTTCGAGGGGGTCTACGCCCAAGCTGACCAGGTCATTGAGGAGCTGCTGGAGCTTCGGAACTGACCCGTATCCATAAAAAGGCCGGACCTGTAAAGGTCCGGCCTTTCCTTACCCCAGCAACCCCGAAAGGGCGGTGGACAAGGGTACATATAAGATGGGAAGAAAGATAGCGGGAAGCATATTGCCCACCCGGATCTTCTCCTTGGGAAGCTCCAGCAGATTCATGGCGATGCCCACGATGATAGCCCCGCCCACAGCGCTCATTTCGGTGATGACAGGCCCGGGCAGATAGGGCCCCACCACCCCCGCCAGCAGGGTGATCCCTCCCTGATAGAGAAAAATGGACACCGACGAGAAGGCCACACCCACCCCCATGGCTGCGGCGAAGGTGATGGAACTGACCCCGTCAATGACACTCTTGGAGATGATAACACTATAGTCGTGCTCCAGCCCCGCGGCGATGGAGCCGTTGATGGACATGGCTCCCACGCAGTAGACCACGGTGGCGGTGACAAAGCCCTCCACAAACCGGTTCTCCCCGCCGTCTCCTTTGATCAGTTTTCGCTTCAGCGCCTCCCCAAGGCCCTCCATCCGCCTCTCGATGCCGATCCACTCCCCCAGCGCAGTGCCGATCACCATACAGATGATAACGCACAGGGTATCCCCAGCGCCCAGCAGGGCGGACATCCCGATCCCCAAGGTGCAGAGTCCCAGACATTTCATCAAAGCCTGCCCCACCCGGGGGGAAAAGCTGTTTTTCAGCAGCAGTCCCAAAATACTTCCGGCCAGCACCGTGACCATATTGAAAAAGACGGCGAACATAGAACCACCTCGGGGATACCTGGTTTCGGACCATTGTACGCCTGTTCGCAGAAAAAGTCAAAATAAGTTAAACGGGAAAAGCCATTGGACCTGCCGCCGCCAAAAACGGCTGTTGAAACTCTCCAGCTTGCCGGACAACCGGATTTCCAGCTTTTTCATTTTTTACTACATAGGGGACTTGCCCTCCCTCATACCTTCAAGGTATGAGAGGGGGTTTTTCTTTGCCAACCATGTCCGCCCTGCAAAGCACCGCGCTGCTCACCGCCGTCAGCCTCTTTTCCCAGGCGGCGGGGTTTATCTACCGGGTCTTTCTCTCCCGAATGGTGGGCAGCGAGGTCATGGGCCTTTACCAGCTTGTCATGCCCGTATCCGCCGTCCTCATGTCCCTCACTGCCGTAGGCTTTACCGTGGCCTGCTCCAACCTGTCCGCCCGGTACCGGGCCACAGGGAATTTCAAAGCTGCCGCCCAGGCCCTGAAAACCTGCGTGGCAGGGTTCCTCTGCGCCTTTGCCGTGGTTGCCCTCATCGCCGTTCCCCTGTCCGACGCCATCTCGGTCCATTTACTGGGGGACGCACGGTCCCGGCTGGGGATCCTTCTGCTGTTGCCCTGCGTTCTGTTGACGGGGCTGGAGAACATCCACAAACACTCCTTCTATGGCGCGGGCTGTGTCCGCCCCCCCGCATTCACCGAGATCTGCGAACAGCTCATCCGGGCCGGGGCGGTGCTGGGACTGCTCTGGGCCTTTCTCCCCCAAAACCCGGAGCGGACGGTGGGGCTCATTGTCTGCGGCATGATCCTCTGCGAGATCTTTTCCGCCGTCACCCTGACCCTCCTCTACCGCCGCTTTATGGGAAAGCGCCCCGCCGGAGAAGGCGCAAATTCCCGGGCCCTGCGGCAAAATGTACTCCACATCGCGATCCCCATCGGCTGGACCGCCCTGCTGGGCAACCTGATGGGAGCGGCGACCTCGGTCGTCATCCCCCAGCGCCTGGTCCGGGCGGGAATGGATGTATCCTCCGCCATGAGCCAGTTTGGCGTTATGTGCGGCATGACGATACCTCTTCTCTCCCTCCCAACCGCCTTCATCTCCGCCATGGGGCTGGTGCTGCTGCCCCGGTTGGCTCAGTCCGCCGCCCTGGGGCGCACGGACCTGTGCCGGGAACAGGCGGATCGGGCCATCACCATAACGGCGTGGCTCATCCTTCCCTCCTCCGCCCTTCTCGCCGTGCTTGCCTCCCCTCTGGCCCGCGCTCTGTTTCGAGAGGAGACCGCCGGCCGGTTCGCCCTCCCTCTGGCGGCAGGCGTGGCTCTGTCCTGCCTGGAATCGGTATTGGCATTCTGCCTCAACGGCCTGGGAAAACAGACCGTCACCGCCCGCAACAGTCTGATCTGCGGGGCGATCCAGTTCTTTCTCACCTGGCAGCGGATGGCTGTGCCCGGCGTAGGCCTCCGGGGCTATGTGGAGGCCCTTCTCCTCAGCACCCTGCTGGGCGTTGTCCTCCACTGGCGCTCTCTGCGCCGGGCTATCGGTCTGAATGCCCGGCCCTTTCCCTGGCTCATCGCCCCCGGTCTCTCCGCCCTATTGGCAGGTCTGTGCGTCAACCTGCTCTTTCCCATCCTCACCCGGGCAGGACTGGGAGAGGGGGGCGCCTGCCTTGTCTGCTTTCTTTTCGGAGCGGTCCTCTACCTATCCTCCATGGCCGCCCAGGGCGTCCTCGGGGGCTCTTCCTCCTCTGTCAGAAGAAAGCTTTGACCCCGTTGTAAATTGTGCCAAAATACGCCCACACTTTTTCTGTCCTCCCCTTGCTTTCCGCACAAAAAATATGGTATAATTCCTTATCATTGCAGAAAGCCCAATGACCCAGACATACTACTGCAAATACCATTCAGATAAGGGAGTGTTTTTTATGAAGCTGAAAGGGATCGGCGCGGCGGAGGGTATCGCCGTGGCGCGGCTGTGGCACATGGAGACAGTGGACCTATCGGTGGAGCACCTCACCGACAGGGATCCGGAGAAGGAGAGCGTCCGCTTTGCCGACGCCCAGCACAAGGCCACCGACGAGCTTACTGCCCTCTATGAGGAGACCCTGGCCAAAGACGCCGATGCAGCCATGATCTTCGACATCCACCGGATGATGCTGGAGGATCTGGACTTTTGCGAGGGGGTCTCCGGCCTGGTGGCCTCCGGCTGCAACGCCGAGTGGGCCGTGAAGCAGACCGGGGATATGCTCCACGATATGTTCGAGGCCATTGACGACGAGACCATGCGGGCCCGGGCCGCCGACGTGATGGACGTGTCTGGCCGGCTCATCCGCATCCTCAAGGGTCTGGAGGACACCTCCGCCATGCCCAAGGAGCCCATCGTGGTGGCCGCCGACGACCTGCTGCCCAGCCAGACCGTAAAGCTGGATAAGCGCTACGTGGTGGGCTGCGTTACCCGGAACGGCTCCACCACCTCCCACTCCGCCATCCTCTCCCGCTCCATGGGCATCGCCTGCATCGTGGGCATGGGGGACGAGTTTGATAAACTGCCCAGAGAGGCTGTCGTCGCCATGGACGGCCTGGCCGGAGAGGTCATCGTGGACCCCACCGCGGAGGAGCTGGCTCTCTATGACAAAAAGAAAGCCGAGTTCGAAGAGCAGAAGGTCCTCCTCCAACATTACAAGGACAAGGAGGCCGTCACCAAGTCAGGCCACCGCGTCCACATCTGCGCCAACATCGGCAGCGTAAAGGACGCCGAGGACGCCAAGGCTGCCGGAGCCGACGGAGTCGGCCTGTTCCGCAGCGAGTTCCTTTACCTGGACTCCCCCGACTTCCCCTCGGAGGAGAAGCAGTTCCAGGCCTACAAAAAGGTCCTGGAGATCTTTGCCCCCAACCAGGTCATCGTCCGCACCCTGGACCTGGGCAGTGACAAGCAGGCCCCCTACTTCAACATCCCCCACGAGGAAAATCCCGCCATGGGCTACCGGGCCATCCGCATCTGCCTGGACCAGCCGGAGATCTTCCGCACCCAGCTCCGGGCCCTCCTCCGGGCCTCGGTCTACGGGAACCTGCACATCATGTTCCCCATGATCACCAGCATCACCCAGGTGATGAAGTCCAAGGAGCTGCTCAGCAACCTGAAGGCCGAGCTGAAGGCCGAGGGGATCCCCGTCTCCGACGACATCAAGATCGGCGTCATGATCGAGACTCCCGCCGCCGTCGTCATGAGCGACGAGCTGGCCAAGCTGGTAGACTTTTTCTCCATCGGCACCAACGACCTGACCCAGTACACCCTGGCCGCCGACCGGATGAACGCCAAGGTGAGCAACATCTTCAACTCCGAGGATCCCGCCATCCGCCGGATGATCGCCATCACTGCCAAAAATGCCCACGACGCCGGCATCTGGGTGGGCATCTGCGGGGAGGCGGGAGCCAACACCACCCTGACCCCCTTCTTTATGGAGAACAGGATCGACGAGCTCTCCGTCGCCGCCGCCTCTATTCTGAAGGTCCGCCGGGCTGTCTGCGAAAGTGAGGGTTAACCTAACATGAGAATTATCCGCGTCAAGAATTATGAGGAGCTCAGCCGTGCCGCGGCCAACATCATCTCCGCCCAGGTCATCCTGAAGCCCGACTGCGTCCTGGGCCTGGCCACGGGCTCCAGCCCTGTGGGCACCTACCAGCAGCTTATCAAGTGGTACCAGAAGGGGGACTTGGACTTCTCCAAAGTCACCAGCGTAAACCTGGACGAGTATGTGGGCCTTGACCCCGACCATGACCAGAGCTACCACTATTTCATGCACAAAAATCTCTTCGACTCCATCAACATCCACCCCGAGAAGATCAACCTCCCCGACGGCTGCGCCAAGGACATGACCGCCGAGTGCCGCCGGTATGATACCCTTCTCCGGACCCTGGGCATCGACCTCCAGCTCCTGGGTCTGGGCAACAACGGCCACATCGGCTTCAACGAGCCTGACGAGGAGTTCTCCAAGGGCACCCATGTGGTGACCCTCACCGAAAGCACCCTGGAGGCCAACAAGCGGTTCTTCGAGTCTATTGACGACGTACCCAAGACCGCCATCTCCATGGGCACTTACGACATCATGCAGGCCAGGCGGGTACTGATGGTCGCTTCGGGCAAAGCTAAGGCCGAGGCTGTGAAGGCCGCCTTCTTCGGCCCCATCACCCCCCACATGCCTGCCTCCATCCTCCAGTTCCACAAAGATTTCACCCTGGTGGCCGACGAGGATGCCCTGTCCCTTCTGTGACATACGCCAAAAGGAGATTCTATGGACTTTAAGAATGCCATGGTCTTCACCGAGAACTTCCGCTTCCAGCTGGGGTGTTTCTCGGTGGAGGAGGGCCGCTTCACCAATGTGCTGGGGGAGGAACGCCCCGATGCTGTGGACCTGCAGGGGGCCTATGTGATCCCCGGCCTCATCGATATCCACACCCACGGCAACTCAGGCGCCGACTTCTCCGACGGGGACGAAGCGGGCCTTCGCCGCATGATGGCCTACTATGCCAAAAATGGCGTCACCTCCGCCGCCCCCACCTCCATGACTCTGCCCTACGAGGTGCTGGAGAAGGCCTTCGCCGCGGGCCGCAAGGTCCACGAAAAAAGGGACCCCGGCTCTGCCCGGTTTGTCGGCGTCAATATGGAAGGGCCCTTCTTCTGTGAAAAGCGCAAGGGGGCCCAGAATGCCGCCTACCTGAAAAACCCGGATTTTGAGGCATTTGAGAAACTGAACGAGGGCTGCGGCGGTCTTGTAAAGATCGTGGATCTGGCCGCCGAGCTTCCCGGTGCTGTGGACTTTGCCCGGAAAGCCAGCAAGGTCTGCACCGTCTCCATTGCCCACACCGACTGCACCTATGAGGAGGCCGACGCC
Source organism: uncultured Pseudoflavonifractor sp. (assembly GCA_947575475.1). The sequence goes on along the minus strand of CANPNN010000002.1, from coordinate 13,948 downwards.
CTCTTTAAGGCCGGGGCCTCCCACCTGACCCACCTATACAACGCCATGCCCGGCATCCACCACCGGACTCCCGGCCCCATCGGGGCGGGTTCCGAGCGGGAAAATGTCTACGCCGAACTCATCTGCGACGGGGTCCATATCCACCCCAGCGCGGTGCGTATGGCCTTCAAGCTCTTCCCCGGCCGGATCTGTCTCATCTCCGACTCCATGCGGGCCTGCGGTATGCCCGAAGGGGAGAGCGACCTGGGTGGGCAAAAGGTCTATATCAAGGGACGGAAGGCCACCCTGGCTGACGGCACCATCGCCGGATCCTGCACCAACCTCTTCGACTGCTTGACCACCGCCCTCACCATGGGCATCCCTCTGGAGGCAGCGGTAAAGGCCGCCACCTGGAACCCGGCCCATGAGCTGGGAATGCTGGACTCCATTGGCTCCATCCGGGACGGTAAGCTGGCTGATTTTGTGATCTGCAATGGCCGCATGGAGCGGCAGGCAGTCTATATTGGCGGCGAAAAAGTGTAGCTTGTATATTTTTACCAAAACTTCTATATCTTCATCGGAAAATATTGACAGTACTAACAAAGTCTGTTATGGTTAGTATAGAAAGGAATGATCCCTATGGGCTTTTTTCAAAAATTATTCGGCTCCTCCCAAGAGCCTCCCAAGCCCACCGGCCCTATCCAGATCTTTGCCCCGGCAGCAGGAGAGGCCGTCCCTATCACTCAGGTCAGCGATCCCACCTTCGGAGAAAAGATCCTGGGCGACGGTTTGGCTATCAAACCCAGCGAGGGCAAGATTTTCGCTCCCTGTGACGGCAAGGTAGATATGATATTTGAAACTGGCCATGCTGTGAGCCTGGTCTCCCGGGACGGCGCCGAGATCCTCATCCACGTGGGGCTTGATACGGTGGCCCTGAAAGGAAAATATTATACCATCCATGCCCACAACGGCGATACGGTGAAGAAGGGCGACCTGCTCCTCGAATTTGACGTCCATGCCATCGCCGCCGAGGGGTATGACGTGATCACCCCCATCGTTATCTGCAACACTGGCGACTACACCGCCGTCCGCCCCCATACGGGCAAAACGGTAGTCCCTGGCGAGCTGATCCTGGAACTGGAAAAATAAAAGAGAGAAACGCCCCCCGTCTGTTGGGCTACGAAGCGGGGTGAACATTTCGGGGCTTATTCCCTTCCCCCCACTTCTTCGCACCCACTATGCAAGAAAGAGGTGTCTCCCATGATAACGTTTACCCATGTGATCCAAGATCCAATGGGCCTTCATGCCCGGCCTGCCGGAATGCTGGCCAAGGCCGCCTCTGCCTATCCCTGCTCCATCACCGTCACCACCTCAGCCGGAACCGGCGACGCCAAGCGGCTCATGTCCATTATGCGCCTGGCTGCCAAAGCGGGGACCGAGTTGACCATCGCCTGTGACGGCGACCGGGAGGAGGAAGCCGCTGCCGCGCTGGAAGCTTTTTTTACAGCAAACCTGTGATCCTTTTCCCCCGCCGCTCCCCTCGTTTTGGAGGGGGGCGGTAATCAATTCTCATCAAGACAGCCCTGGGGCTGTCTTGCGCCAGACACAAAGTGTCTGGCGCCGACGAAGTATCCTTTGCCACTGTGGGCCAGTGGCTATGGATAACATACGAGTTCCAAAACCTGTGTGAGAGATTTTATGAGGAGGAAAATTACACTATGATGAAAAAACTGCAAAAGCTCGGCAAGGCTCTGATGTTGCCCGTGGCCGTGCTTCCCATCTGCGGTATCCTGATGGGTCTGGGCTACTTCATCGCCCCCGGCGCCATGGGCGTGCCCGACGCCGCCACCAGCGGCTTCGCCTATACCCTGGGCCTGTTCCTGATCAAGGCCGGCGGCGCGGTCATCGACAACATGGCCATCCTGTTCGCCATTGGCGTGGGCGTCGGCCTTTCCAAGGACAACGACGGCACCGGCGGCGTGGCCGCCCTGGTGTCCTGGCTGATGATGACCACTCTGGTGGGCAACGCCGGAGCCATCATCCCCAAGCTGGTGGAAAACAAGACCTGGGAGGTAGCTTACTCCAAGATCGCCAACCCCTTTATCGGCATCCTGGCCGGTATCATCGGCGCTCTGTGCTACAACAAGTTTAAAAACACCAAGCTGCCTGATGTACTGGCCTTCTTTTCCGGCAAGCGCAGCGTGGCCATCGTCACAGGCGTTGTTTCCATCCTGGTCTCCGCCGTCTTGCTGGTGGCCTGGCCCGTGATCTTCGGCGCCCTGGTGGCCATCGGCAACGCCATCAAGGGCATGGACGTCATCGGCGTGGGCATCTACACCTTCCTGAACCGGCTGCTGATCCCCACCGGCCTCCATCACGCCCTGAACAACGTGTTCTGGTTCGACACCATCGGCATCGGCGACCTGACCGCCTACTGGTTCCCCATGGGTGAGATCGCTCAGAACGCCAACTGGTCCATCGGTATGTATATGGCCGGCTTCTTCCCCTGCATGATGTTCGGCATCCCCGGTGCGGCCCTGGCTATGATCAAAAATGCCAAGAGCGACAAGAAGAAGTATGCCTTCGGCATCGTGGGCGCCGCCGCCCTGTGCTCCTTCATCTGCGGCGTCACCGAGCCCTTCGAGTTCGCTTTCATGTTCCTTGCCTTCCCCCTGTATGTAGTTTACTCCCTGCTCTACGGCATCTTTGCCGCCATCACCGTGAGTCTGGGCTTCCGGGCCGGCTTCATGTTCTCCGCCGGCGCCACCGACCTGCTGTTCTCCGCGGCCCTGCCCTCCCATGCCCAGACTTGGCTCATTCTCCCCATGGGCATCGCGGCCTTCCTCGTGTTCTTCCTGGTGTTTGACATTGCCATCCGGAAGTGGAATCTGAAGACTCCCGGCCGCGAGGATGACGACGCCGAGGGCGAAATGAAGATCGAGCTTGCCAACAACGACTACACCGCCATGGCCAAGATCATCCTGGAGGGCCTGGGCGGCAAGGACAATATTACGGAGCTGGACCACTGCATCACCCGTCTGCGCCTGGAGGTCAAGGACAACCTGCAGGTAGATGAGAAGAAGATCAAGTCCTCTGGCATCTCCGGCATCATCCGTCCCAGCAAGACCGCCGTGCAGGTGATCGTCGGACCCAAGGTTCAGTTCGTCTTCGACGAGATGAAGAAAATGATCTGATCCTTCCCTACCCGCCTTGCGGCCCACGCCTGGCGCAAACAATGACAAAAAGGCCGTCCCCTGCAGGGGACGGCCTTTTCATACCATTGTCTTTGATCCTCCAGGACAAACGCATCTCAGCGGACCCAAAGGAATTTTGCAGGGGGCAGGAGCCGCTTCCGGCAGGCGGATAAGGGCTCCTCACACCTCTACCGTCAGCCGATGAGTACGCTCAAAGGTCTCGTTGGGAGCCAGGACCTGGGTCCCCGGACGCCCCGCCAGGTCATGGCCCGGTCCAAGAAAGCCGGTCCAAGGCTCAATGCAGACAAAGTCCGGAACTCCCAGTGCGCTCCAAATCAGCACATAAGGCCAATCCCTGGTCTCCACCCGCAGATACTTTCCCGTCCCCTTCTCCTCCACCTGGAGCCATTCCGACCCAAGGCCGGGAAAACAGATACTGTCATTGTCAAAGCTGTGGTGATCCAGAGGAAAGTAGTCCAACCCTCCAAGCGCCTCCGGCTTCTCCCAGCGGATACAGTAGTCTTCCAGCATCTTTCCGGGCGTAAAGGGGCAAGCCAGGCCCACGTGGAACCCAAGTTGCACAGGCATAGGCTTGCCCGAGCGGTTCACCGCCGTACAGGTCGTCACCAGGACATTGCCCTCCAGAGCATGGCGGGTCTCCAGCGTAAAGGCCCAAGGCCACAGTCTGTCGTCTCCCGCCCACTCCAGGCGGAAGGTCAGGCTGTCCGGGGTCTGCTCTACCAGGGCATGCTCCACATCCCGCACAAACCCATGCTGGGGCAGGTCCTTATACCGCTTCCCCTCAAATTCGTACCAGTTTTCCTCCACTCTTCCGCACCAGGGGAAGCAGATGGGTGCCCGTCGGGGCCAATGCTCTTTCTTCCCATCCCACAGCAAGGGAGCATCAGGCGCCGCGATCCGCCGCAGATCCTGAAGTTCCGCCCCATGCTCCGAAACAGTAAGCCGCAGAATGGTATTTTCCACCGTGTAGTTCATTTTTTCTTCCCCCATTTTCCAAAATCAAGTTTTTTCCATTATATCACGCCCTCAGGTCTGGAGCAAGGAAAAAAGGGAGCGGCGTCCATTAGGACGCCGCTCCCACTGCAAAATATAGTTACATCCTTGCTTACTTGTTGTCGCTGCTCACCGTCATAGCGGCGGTCCGGCCGGAGACAATGATCTCGGTGATAGCGTTGCCGCCCAGCCGGTTGCCCGCATGGAAGCCGCCGGTAACCTCGCCCGCGGCATAGAGTCCGTCAATGGCGTTGCCGTCGGTATCCAGCACCCGGCGGGCCGTATCCACCTTCAGGCCACCCATGGTATGGTGGGTGGAGGGAGCCTGGAACCGGACAAAGAGTTTGTCGATCTTGTAGGTTTCGGGCTTATAGTTGCCGTTCTCGTCCATCTCCACATCGCCGATGGTGCCTTGGGTGGCCAGCTTCTCCACAGGGAGGTCCTTGCTCAGGCCCATGACATAGTTATCGTACTCGGTAATGGTGTCGATAATGACCTGCTTGTCAAGATGGAGTTTCTCCGCCAACTGATCCACCGTCCAGGTATACTGGCGGCCCTCGATATCAGGGCCAACCATAGAGGCGTTGTTCACAAGGCTGGAGACCTCCACATAGATGCCGGGGACGTACTTCAGCCCCAGCTCCTGGGCCAGCTCCTTGCTCATGCCATTCTCAAAGCCGCCCTTGCTGAGTACGTCCCGCTCGGCGGACTCATCCACATACCGCTTGCCGGTAGCGGCGTTGATAAAGATCACGTTCTCGCCGGCGCCCCGGGAGAGGTTGCCGTTATCCACCCAGCCCAAAGGCATCATCTGGGTCCAGCCCATGCCGACCACGTCCGCGCCCACGGCCTGCCCCATGCGAATACCGTCGCCCTGAAGGCTGTTGCGGTTGGTGGTGCCGATATTGTCCGCAATGAAAGCGGGGTCCCAGTAGTCGTTGGTCTCCTGGACCATCTTGATGTTGGCGCCATAGCCACCGGTAGCCAGGATCACGCCTTTATTGGCGTGGGCAGTGACAGGGGTGCCGTCATACTGTACGGCCTTTACCCCGGTGACCTTGCCCTCCTCGGTAATGAGTTCAGTGGCGGTGGTACGGGTCATGACCTGATTCTTGGAGTTAGCGCTGAGCAAAGTGTTCTCAGGGACCTTGAAGTAGGTGCCCCACTTGCTGCTGTGGTTGTTGCCGGCCACGTTGCCGCCCAGAGGGGCGTTCTCCCGCTGCCACAGACAGCCGATCAGAGTAAATTGACGGTCGTTCTCGATCTCGCCACCCTGCTCGGTGAGCCAGGGCTTGATGTCCTGACCGCCCTCCACGAACTGCTTGACCAGGTCATACTGGCCGTAATTCCACTCACTGCCGTCGGCGTTGGGCCGCAGTCCGCCGTAGTAGGTCTGGAAAATGTGGAGCTCAATGGTAGAAAAGAGGGTCAGATCCGTCTCCTTGGCGCCGGCGTTCAGCTTGGGCTGTGCCCAGTTCATGTAGGCCTTGATCTGGCTTTTCAAGGTCTTCAAGGTCTCCAGATACTCCGGATGAACGCCCCGGACGGCGTTGAGCTTGATATCGCCCGCCACAAAGGGGTGGTCGGCGTCCAGCGTGCCGTCAAAGGGCTTTTCGGACCAGTCCAGAATGACCTGTAGGATCTCGATCCGACCGGCGTCATTCTTTACCTTGTCATAGGTCTGACCGTTATATTCCCCGGTGGTGGCGTCGGGATCCTGCGCATCCCACACCAGGTAGGGCATCACGCTCTGGTAGGCGCCACCGGAAACCAAAGTGTTACCGCCCATCTCGGCGTTGGTCTCGATGACCAGCACGGTATTGCCGTCCTGGGCGGCCTGGGCGGCGGCGGACATACCCGCGCCGCCAGCGCCCACAATAACCACGTCCCAGGTATCCTCAATGGCCGCGCCCGCCTCATGCTTCACGGTGTTGGCCTTGAACGCGCTCAGGTTTGTGACCTTGGCCTGCTCGGCGGCGGCGTTCACCGCCTCCTTGACGGCCCGGCCGGTGAAGGTGGCGCCGGAGACCATGTCCACTCCTGTGCCATTGGCGGCAATAATATCGGCAAACATGATATCAAAGGCGGAGGTCCCCACATGGTCGGTCTCCTTGGAGGTGTTGACCTTGATGTCGGTGACCGCCGTATCGCTGAAGGTCACATCCAGCACCAGGTCAGCGTTGTAGCCCGCAGCGGAGGCGGTGTAGGTGCCCGCAGTAAAGCTCAGGGCTTCGCTGCCCGCGCTCTCTCCCTTGGCGGCGGCAATCGCGGCAGCAGCGGCCTCTTTTGCACCATTAGAGGTGAGGGTGGCGCCGGAAACTCCGTCTATGTCAGCGCCCTTCTCTTTGATCTGGGCCCCCAGATCCTCAAAGGCAGCTCCGCCAACGGTGGGGGTCTCTCCCTCGCCGGCGACGGTCACGTCGGTAATGCTGTTTTCATCTACGGTGATGGTTACAGTTACGGTCCCGCCATAGCCCTGGCCGCTGCCCTCATAGGTGCCGGGAACATAGAGTCCGGCGGAGGCAGTCTCTCCGGGAGTCTTGTTGGAGCATCCGGCAAAAGATGCAGCCATTGCAAGACTCAGAAGCATTGCAAAAACTCGTTTCTTCATACTTTCTTCCTCCAATTTCATTTTTATCCTCTTTGGGGGCATGCGATCTATACATACCCCAAGGTATGTTATAGTATTCAAAAGATGCAGTCAAGAGGAAATCTGTCATTTTTTCCCGGTAAAAAAGACCTGCTTCGGCAAAACTGCCGAAGCAGGTCCTCCCTGCTATTTTTACCCTTACCAGAGGTCTTTATACATCTGCTCCACATCTGCCTGGGTCATTTCCTTCCGAGTGTTCTGGGGACTACCACTGTCCATCGCGTCATGGGCCATCTTGGGAATAACAGCAAAAAACTCTTCCCGGCTGATCCCATACTCCGCCGGAGTGGGGGTCTCCAGCTCCTTCGTCAGCGCTCCCAAAGCGGCAAGGAACTTCTGGGCAGCCACTTGGTCCGGGTCCTGTCCATCCGCCGCACCCACGGCCTGGCCCAAGACGGCAAAACGGTCATAGGCCCCCTCCAAGGCAAAGCTCAGACATACCTTCATCAGCATGGCGTTGGAAAGGCCGTGAGGAACATGGAACAGCGCCCCGATGGGACGGCTCATGCCGTGGATCAGGGTGACGCTGGCATTATTGAAGGCGATCCCCGCCTCCAATGCCGCCACCGACATCTCCACCCGGGCCTCCTCATTGCTTCCGTCGTGAAAAGCGGTGGGAAGATACCGGAAGATCCGCTTCACCGCCGACAGGGCAAAGGTGTCCGACATGGCCTGCGCCTTCCGGGAGGTATAGGCCTCCACCGCGTGACACAGGGCGTCAAGGCCCGTGGAGGCGGTGATCTTGGGCGGCGCGGTCATGGTAAACTGGGGATCGATAACGGCAAGGCCGGGCATCAGGCACTTGCCCTTGAGCAGCATCTTCACATCCTTTTCCGTGTCGGTGATGATGGTGAACTGAGTGGCCTCCGACCCGGTCCCCGCCGTGGTGGGGATAGCCGTCATAGGGGGCATGGGCGTCTCAATGACCTTGCCCATGAAGTCGGAGATTTTTCCGGCATAGCCCGCCAGCACACCGATGGCCTTCATAGAATCCAAGGCGCTGCCGCCTCCCAAGCCCACCAGAAAGTCGCATTTTTCCTCTTGGTACACGGAAAGCCCTGCCTCGATCATCTTGTCGGTAGGCTCTCCGGTGACCCCGGAAAAAATGGCGTAGGCCACGTTCTGGCTTTTCAGCGCTTCCTCCACCTTGGCACAGTTACCCAGCTTTATCATCATCTCGTCGGTGACGATCAGGGCCTTCTTGCCCATCGCGCCCAAGGTCTGGGCTGCCATGTCCAAGGCCCCTGCGCCAGTCATGATCTGACCCGGTACGATAAATTCTCTCGCCATATGGATCACTCTCCTATTCTTCCTTAAAATTCCGCGTCGTGGAGCCAAGTATACCGCTCGTCCTCACAGCGGTCGGTCTGGAGCCAAGGCTTGCCGTCCAGATGGCGGATCATCCAGCAGGTATACATCTGAAAGCCGGGAGCCACCGACTGGGGATGAAGCTCCCCGCCGGGAATGGCGGAGAAGCTGCCCTCCACGCTCTTAAAGACCTGGTCCCCCACAAAGCTGGCCCCAAAGCCCTCGGGCCGGTCAAATTTGAAGTAATAGGTCTCAGGCTGGGGGTGCCGGTGAGGCAGGTAGCCCGACCAATTGCCCCGGTCATTGAGCACCTCTCCCAAAACCATGTTGGACCAAGGAGCAATGTCGTGGTCAAAAATGGTGTTCACCCGGCGCTTGGCCACATCCCCAAACTTTCCCACGCAGGAATACTTCCATGGGGCGTCATCAGGAGAGTATAGCTTGGGGGCAAACTCCCTGTCATTTTTCGTGCGCTGGACCAAGATCTCCACCGCAGTCCCGGCCTCTACCCGGATCTCGGTGCCGGCACAGACATGGAGACACCAAGGCCCCTCGGTAAATACGTCCGCACGGCTCACCTGTGCGCTGATCCCCCCGCCGGCAAACTCCGCCTTGCCCGCAAGCAGGAGGACGGCCGTCTCCTCCCCCTCCCGGCAAAACACCCGCTCCTGCCCCGGTTTCATCCGGTAGACCCGGATGTCCATCAGCATATCCTTATAGTCATTATCATAAGTAGTAAGAATTTTTTCCCCTTTGGCGTCAAATTCCGGATAACCAAATACCTTTCCCATACCGTTTTCCTCCTCACTCATTCAGGCCCGGGCCACCATCTCGCCGAACTGTTCTTTCTCCGCCTTGATAAAGGCATGGACCTCCTCCGGCCCGGGGAGGGCGTCGGAGCAGTTGTTGCTGCGGACCATCATAGAGGCCTCCGCGGAGCCAAACTCCAAGCAGTCAATGATCTCCCAGCCCTGATAAAGCCCATACAGGAACCCAGAGCCGTAGCCGTCTCCTCCACCAAAGCCCTTTCGGGCGGTGACCGGGAAGGGCTTGATGCTGAATTTCTGCCCATCCCGGGTAAAGGCGTGAGAGCCCTGCATCCCGTGCTTGATGACCACGATCTTGGCGTTGTGGCCCTGCCAGTAGGCGGCGCTCTCCTCGTCAGTCATGCCGGGACGAATGAGCTTTTCCGTCAGGTCAAACTCCTCCCGGGAACCCATGATGATGTCGGCCTCTTTCGCCACGATGGAGTAATAGATCGAAATTTCATCGCTGTTTTTCCAGTTATACTCCCGGTAGTCGATATCAAAGATTATTTTCGTATCCACCTTCTTTGCCAGCATGACAGCCTTGATGGCGGCCTCCCGGGAGGGGCTTTCCGCCAAGGCAGTACCGGAGATCAGGATCGCCTTGGCCCTTTTGATGTAATCCTCCTTCACATCGTCCACATGGAGCTGCAGGTCGGCAATGCAGTTGCGGTACATCAGGATATGGCTCTCCTTGGGCGAGAGCATCTCGGTAAAGGTAAGCCCCAGCTTCTCCCCGCCGGTACATTTCGTGATGCAGGAGGTGTCGATGCCCTGTTCCTTGAAATAGTCCACCACAAACTCTCCAAACTGGTCATCGGAGACCTTGGCAATGAAACCCGCCTTCATCCCGTGATGGGTCACCCCCACGGCGATATTGGCCGGAGAGCCGCCTACGAATTTTTCAAAGTAGTGGACCTTTTTCAGGGGCTTGAACTCCTCCTTCACCTCGTCGCTGTAAGCGGGGTTGAAATCAATGGCCACCCGGCCCAGCAGGATAAGGTCAAATTCTCTGGACTGGTCAAACTGGATGTACATAGTCTGTGCCTCCCGGTTTCAAATTGTATACAATTCATACTGTAACTATTATAATCCCATTTTTCTCCGTTTGCAAGAGGGTTCCCAAAAGGCACCAAAGGCGGCCCCAGATAGGGCCGCCTTCTTCTTTCTCAATACCGGGCCAAAAACTGCCTTGTCCGCTCCTCCTTGGGGTTTTCGATGACCTCCTTGGCCGGACCTTGCTCCACGATCAGCCCCGCGTCCATAAAAATGACCTCATCGGCCACATCCCGGGCAAAGGCCATCTCGTGGGTGACGATGATCATGGTGGTGTTCTGCTCCGCCAGAGAGCGGATCACCTTTAATACTTCCCCTGTCAGCTCCGGGTCCAAGGCGGAGGTCGGCTCGTCAAAGCACAGTACATCCGGGTGCAATGCCAAGGCCCGGGCGATGGCCACCCGCTGCTGCTGGCCCCCGGAGAGCTGGTGGGGGTAGTGTCCGGAGCGGTCGCTGAGACCCATCCGGTCCAACAGCTCCAAGCCCTGCCGTTCGATGGCGGGCCATTTGGCCTTATCCTTTTCCCGCAACCTTCCCGCCAAGGTCACGTTCTCCAGGGCGGTATACTGGGGAAAGAGATTGAAGCTTTGGAACACCAGCCCGAAGTGGAGCCGCTTTTGGCGGATAGCCTCCTCACTGAAGGCGGCCTTGTTGTCCGCGTCAAAGAGGGTCTCCCCCTTCACGGTGATGGTCCCCCGGTCCGGGGTCTCCAGAAAGTTCAGGCACCGCAGCAGGGTGGTCTTTCCGCTGCCCGAGGAGCCGATGATGGCCAGGGCCTTTCCCTCCTCCAGAGAGAAAGAGATGTCCTCCAGGACCTTGGTGCTTCCAAAGTGTTTTTCGATGTTTTTGACTTCCAGGATCGGCATAGCGTCACCCCCTTATCGGAAATAGTCCAGCTTCTTCTCCAGCTTGCCCAGCAGGAGGGTCACCACCCCGTTGAACACCAGGTAGTAGACCCCCGTGAAAAAGAGGGGCCAGAGAAGCCCTGAGTAGCCGTGGGAGGTCTTCATAAAGGCCTGACCCGCCCAGATGACCTCCTGGAAGGAGATGATCCGGGCCAGGGAGGTGTCCTTCACCAGGGTAATGACCTCATTGGACATGGGAGGGACGATGCGTTTGACCATCTGGAGGAGGGTGACCTTAAAAAAGATCTCCCGCCGGGTCATACCCAGTACCAGGCCCGCCTCCTGCTGTCCCGCGGGCACCGACTGGATGCCCCCCCGGTAGATCTCAGAAAAATAGCAGGAGTAGTTGATGATAAAGGCGATGGCCGAGGCCAGAAACCGCCCGCTCTCTCCTGTGCCCCAAGGGGAGTAACCCAGGACCTTGCCGGGGATGTAATAGAGGATGATGAGCTGGAGCATCAGGGGGGTCCCCCGGATGACCCAGATCACCCCCCTGGTGAGCCACCGCAGGGGGGCAAACCGGCTCATGGATCCGAAGGACACCACCAGCCCCAGGGGGATAGCCCCCAGCAGGGTGACGGCGAAGAGCTTCAGCGTTTGCAAAAAACCCTGGTTCAGGGCTCCGACGACGGTGAGGAACACGGTTTCTACCTCCGTAACTTTTTATGCCGTGCACCGGGCGAGCACAGCCCGCCCCTACCATAGCGCCGGAAGCCCGGCACCGTAGGGGCGAACTGTGCTCGTCCATTCTCCGGCTCACTTTTTACTTCTGCTCGATGAGTTTATCCCCGATGCCGTAGCTGTCGGCGATCTGCTGCATGGTGCCGTCCCCATAGGCGGTCTTGAAGAAGTCGTTGAGGGCGGCGGCCAGATCGCTCCCCTTGCGGAAGCCAACGCCGTATTCCTCGCTGTTGAGCTCCACGGTGTAGGTGAGATCGGCATAGCTGGTGCCCTCCCCCACGGTGGCGGCGGCCATCAGGTAGTCGATAACGGCGGCGTCAGCGGTGCCGGAGGAGACCTCCAGCAGAGCGGTAGCCTGGTCCTGAACAGGGGTGTAGCTGGCCCCCAGGGCCTCCACCTGCTCCATGCCGGCGGAGCCGTTCTCCACGGCAAACTGCAGGCTCTTCACGCTGTCCACCGTCTGGAAGTCCACCGCCCTGTCAGCGGGGACAATGACCACCTGGGCGTTGTTGAAGTAGGGGTTGGAGCACTCCATGGCCGCCTTCACGTCCTCGGTGAGGGTCATGCCGTTCCACACCACGTCGATGGTCTTGCCCTCCAGCTCGGAGATCTTGTTGTCCCAGTCAATGATCTGGAACTCGGCGGTGACCCCTAAGCTCTCGGCAAAGGCCTTGGCCAGGTCGGCGTCAAAGCCGATCCAGTTGCCGTCAGCGTCGGTGTAGTCCATAGGCTCAAACTCGGTAATGCCTACCACTATAGTACCTTTATCCTGCACATAAGCCTTGTCGCTTTTGTCGGTCTGGGTGGGCTGCTTGCCGCCGCAGGCGGTCAGGGAGAGGGCCATGACCAAAGCCAGGGCCAGAGAGATTTTCTTTTTCATGGTATGTATCCTCCTGTATTTGCAAATCCTTTTTGTCGGTCTGTGCTTTAGTATATTAACACGCTAATGTAAAAATGTAAAGAGAAATTTTTTCTTTTTTTGAAAATGGCAAAGGACCGCCCCGGCCAGATTGGGGGGCGGTCCTTTGGTGCGCTCCAATAGCAGGGGTATTTTACTGCTTTTTCCCGTCCATCTTCAGAAACAGGTTGGCCAAGATGGCTCCGGAGATGTTGTGCCACACGCTGAACACAGCGCCGGGGATCGTGGCCAGGGGATACTGGGCGAAGTGAGCCCCAGCCAGAGAGGTGGCAAGGCCGGAGTTCTGCATCCCCACCTCGATGGAGATGGCCCGGCACTTGGTCACGTCCAGCTTCAGGAGCTTGCCCACGCCATAGCCAACCGTGTAGCCCAGCAGGTTGTGGAACACCACCACCAGAATAATGAGCACGCCGCACTCCATGAGCTTGGCGGCATTGGCGGCCACCACCGCCCCCACGATAGCCACGATGGCCATGGTGGAAATGAGGGGCAGGATGTCGGTGATGGTCTCGGCCACCTTGGGCAGGAACCGGTTGATGAGGAAGCCCAGGGCGATGGGCACGATGACCACCTTTACGATGGACATAAACATATTCATCACGTTCACATCCACGCTCTGCCCTGCGTAGAGAAGGGTCAGAGCGGGCGTCAGGAAGGGAGCCAGCAGGGTGGACACGCCGGTCATCCCCACCGACAGAGCCACGTCCCCCTTGCTCATGTAGGTCATTACGTTGGAGGAGGTTCCGCCGGGGCAGGTCCCCACCAGGATGACCCCCACCGCCAGCTCTACGGGCAGCTGGAACACCTTACACAGCAGGAATGCCAGCAGGGGCATGATGGTGAACTGGGCAATGCAGCCGATGACCACATCCTTGGGACGGCTGAATACCACCTTGAAGTCGGCAGGCTTCAGGGTCAGACCCATGCCGAACATAACGATGCCCAGAAGGGTGTTGACATACTTGGTCTTCAGCACCGCCCCCACCACCTGGGGAGCAAAGAGAGCAGCGGCCGCCACCACAATGACGATCACCGCCATCCACTGGCTGACTAATTTCGTGATCTTTCGAAGCACGTTCATAGGATATCTCTCCGTTCTCTTTGAATTTTAGCCCCACACACAAGGAGCGGACGGCAACTTTACCGATTTAAAGCGTCGCTTGTCCCCTACCATACCACTTTTCTTTCCATTATGCAAGAAAAATTTACCTGCGGCCCCTTTTTCCGCCGGGAATACTCCGCCGAAAACTCCACATCTTAAAGGCAGATTTTCAAAAACGGAGGAACTGCCATGAAACGGTTTTTTTCGGCTTTGCTGGCCGCCAGTCTTTGTAATTAAACACCGCCCTCGACCGTCCCCCGGTGGCAGTGAATCGTGGCGAACGCCGCCATGAACAGCCTGTACGGGCCCAGTGCGGACCGATCAGTGACCAGAA
>CANPNN010000001.1 GCA_947575475.1 uncultured Pseudoflavonifractor sp. | reverse complement strand
CCGCCTCTTACTATGAGTCGAGCAAACGCAGTGACCCCCACGCCTGATACTGTCTGGCTTGCAGCATTCTTGAATGTAGAATTCTTCGCCATCATAAAGGCCGGCGGCGCAATTTGCCCTTTTGCCATAAAAAATAGGGTTGACAGGCCAGAGATTGTGTATTATGATGAAAGTACAAAATATCATATTTTAAATTGGTCATCGTGCCGGTCTTGCCGTTGGCCGTTTTTGAGACCTGCGGTATGATCTTTACACGCCTCACAGAAAAGGAAGAGAAACACATGAGCGACGTGTTGTACCAAAAGACTGGACTTACTGTAAGTCGGATGGCCCAAGATCTGATGAGCAGGATGGTGGGAGAGAGGATCCCTTCCATGTCCGAGTATATGGACCGCTTTCAGGTCTCCCGGGGCACTGCGCAAAACAGTCTCGGATATTTGAAGGAACGGCAGGCCGTGGTCCTGGTGAGCCGGGGCCATCTGGGCACCTTTATTGACCGGTTGGATTACCATAAGCTTCAGGAGTGCAGTCTTTCCAAGGAGCTGCTGGGCAGTATGCCCCTTCCCTATTCCCGCACCTATCAGGGGTTGGCCACCGCCCTTTATGACGCTTTGGCCCCTTTCTCCGCCAACTTGGTATATGCCAGAGGTTCCGAGGACCGCCTTCAGCTGGTCGACAGCGGAGCCTGTCACTTTACTGTCTGCTCCCGGTATGCCGCCCAGCAGGCCATTCAGAATCAGGCCAACGTTGAGATTGCCGTAGATCTGGGTCCGGGAACTTACCTGACCCGTCATGTGCTGGTCCTCCGGGACCCCAACGCCCAAGGCATTGAGAGCGGTATGCGGGTGGCTTATGACCGCTCCAGCATGGACCAGCGCCGGATCACCGAATGGATCACCCGGGATATTAAGGGGCTCCAGTTTGTGGAAATTCGGGCCCACCAAACTGTGGGCGCTATTCAAAACAATATTATTGACGCCGGCGTCTGGAACCTGGACGCCATTATGGACTCCGGCTACCCCGGTCTCCATGTGCTGGACCTGGATCCAGCCGTCCCAACCGACGACTTCTCCTCCGCTGTTCTTGTCGTCAGGGGCGGAGAGGTGTCTCTATGCCAGCTCCTTCGGCGATATGTGGAATTAGACCGGGTAAGAAAGATCCAGAACGACGTTCGTTTGGGGACGATCCCCGCAGAATATTGATCGCTATTTTCAGTTTTGGGTTTATTTTTTGTGAAAGTACAAAAAAATATATGATCAGATAAGTTCTGTTTCCTCGCTAAAAAATAATTTTTCTTTCTTTTTAGACTGAATGTACAAAAAAATATACACTACTGCACTACGTGCTTTCCCGGCAGCAAAACATTTTGTTTTCTAATCAGGCCGGTCCTGCGGACTTGCCCGGTAGAGAAAAGGAAACCCAGCGCGAGCAAACCCCCTGCGTCACGCTCTCCTTCGGAGGGCGAAAACACTTTAGGAGGTGGTCAAACCCGCAGAGGTCCTATCATGCCACAGCCCCTGGATGGGGCCCGCAAAAATGACTATGCTGCTTGTGTGAGGAGGAAGAGATGGATTTTACAGAACGGTTGGAGCTGTACCAAGAAGGCGGGATGATCAAGGAGGACGATGTAAAAGACGTCCTTGCCATCGTTGCCATGTTCAAAGAGAAGTATGATATTCAACTTTGCGAAGAGAATGCGGATACTTTTGTGGCCCACCTCTGTGCCGCTTTTGGGCGCAACGCTACCCAGGAAAAGGTGGAACCTCTTCTGCCGGAGGCCTTTGCCGAGGTAAAGGAGCTGGAGAGTTATCCTCAGTCCCTGGACATGCTGGAAAACATTAAGTCCGTCATCCACAACTCTCTGAGCCAGGACGAACAGGAATATGTACTTCTCCATCTGAACACCCTGATCGCCAAGCTCAACGAGGAAGCGTAACCCAAAATCATTTGTAAACAAAAAAGGGAGGATCTATTATGGAAGGCATTATCACTTCGTTCCAGTACCCGCTATGGGCCCGCGCCGCGGTACTCATCGCGATCTGCGCCTGGGCTGCCCTGCTGTCCCACAAGTGCATCTCCAACTTTAACGACGGCGCCCGTCCTGTGTTCCCCGAGCTTATGGAGAAGAGAATGTCCCGTTCCGAGTTCGCCGTGGTCGTCACCGGCATGGGCTTCGGCTGGGTCTTGGCCGGCTTCAGCCAGTGGCTGGGCACCGGCCTTATCGCCGTTCACCTGACCCTGATCGCCACTGACTGTCTGGGCGCCTGGGCTCCCAACAAGTGGGTGGCCCTGTCCATCGGCGGCCTTTGGGGCGCCCTGTGCGCTTTCGGCACCTCCTTGATCAACTCGGCCTTTTCCGCTCTGCCCTACAACTTCCTCAATGACCTGACCCAGATCTCCACCCCCGCTCTGCCTATCTTCTGCGTATTCCCGGCTATGGCTATCGCCAGCCAGTTCAGCGCCAAGAAGGGTATTATCACCGGCGTGATCGAGGGCGTGGTCTACATCGTCTGCACCGTTCTGGGCTCTGTCACGGTGGGAACAATCTCCATCAGCCTCTATCCCTACACGTTTGCTATGCTGGCCGGTATGATCTGCCTGGTGGTCTACTCCGTGAAGGGCGGCAAGGGTTCCGCCAGCGTTGAGACCGACGCCGAGGAGATGAACCTCTTTACCAAGAACGCCGCCCGCATCAAGAGCAACTGGGTATTTCTGTGCATCCAGGGCGCTCTGAACGCCTTGGGCATCCACATCCTGGCTCAGGCCTATCAGCCCTACGTTCTGGGCGCCGCTGTCCTGGGCGGAGATATGAAGACCTTCCAGTTGGCGATGATCGGCGTGATCGTAGCATTCATTCCCCTCATCGTGTCCACCTCTTTGGCCACCGGCGTCTATCAGGCTGTCGGTCTGACCACCTGTATGCTGGTAGGCACTCTGGCTCCCACCTGGTGGCTGGCTCCTGTGTTTGGCTTCGCTGTGGAGTTCATTGAGATCCAGCTCCTGGGTCTGCTGGGCCAGGGTCTTTCCAAATTCCCTGAGTTGTCGAAGTGCGGCGACCATATCCGGGACGCCATGGTGTCCTGTATCGGCCTCGCCCTGATGATCGGCTCCTTCCTGGCGGCCAACGCCACCTGGGGCGCTGTGGGTCTCATGATCGTTGGCGCCTTCTACGTCCTCAACGACGCCGCCGGTCAGCGCCTGCCCAAGTCCGCCGTAGGCCCCATCGCCGCCGTGGCCGTGGGGATCCTCTACAATATTATGATCGCCATCGGCTTTGTCCAGCTGCCTGTGTAAGCTGATACCTTTGAAATAGGAGGACGTTTTCCATGCTGAAAATCGAATGCTGCGGCTTGACCTCTACCCAGACCAGACAGATCATTGAAAAGCAGTTTGCCGGCCAGGTAGAGCCTCTCACCGACCCCGATATGGTCGCCGCCCGGAGTGTGAAAAAAGGCGACGTAGACTTCTATCTGGGCTCCTGCCAAACCGGTGGCGGCGGCTCTCTTGCCACCGCTATCATGGTCCTGGGTTACGGTAACTGTCTGACCGTGTCTCGGCAGGGAAAGCTTCCCTCTGCCCAGGAGATCCGGCACATGGTCTACGCCGGCCAACACAAGGCCTTCGGCTATGTGAAGGAACACACCGAGGTCCTGGTCCCTGTTTTAGTGCAGGCTTTGATCGACAAGACAGCGGGTAAGCCGGAATAAGCGCGGCAAAGCAGGGCACCGATTTCCAAAAAATTGGTGCCCTGCTTATTTTTAAGGAAATAAGGAGACTGATCCATATGATTCGTACCGTTTTAGGCGATATTGAACGGGCGCAGCTGGGCTTGACTTTAGCCCATGAGCACTTCATCATCGACTTGGACCGTATTCGAAAGGATGGGGTCAGCCGTATCGACACCCCTGAGGAGGTCATCCCGGAGATCCGACTGATGATGGAGGATGGGATCCAGGCCGCTGTGGAGGTAAGCACCATCGACCTGGGCCGGGACGTGGAAAAGCTGCGGACCATTTCCCAGGCCACAGGTCTGCATATCGTAGCCTCTACCGGATACTACCTCTCCCCCTTCCACCCCGCTCAGTTGGCGGAACAGACAGCGGAGGAGATCGCCGGCGTCTATGAATCAGAGCTGGTGGACGGGATCGGTCAGACCGGGATCAAAGCGGGCGTCATTGCGGAGATCGCCTCCAGCCCTGAGTGTTTTGTGGGCCAGGAGAAAAAGATCCTGATGGCGGCCGGGATCGCTTCCCGCCGGACCGGGGCTGCCGTGTCCACCCACACCGGACGGTTCACTGCTCTGGAAACGATCGAGACTCTGTTGGACCAGGGAATGGATCCTGGCAAGGTCATTCTGGGCCACCAGGATCTGATCGATGACCGAGCCTACCACCTCTCCCTGCTGAAATACGGTATAAACATCGCTTTTGACACCTGCGGAAAGAGCGCCTATATGCCAGATGAGACTCGGGCTGAAAATATCCTGGCCTTGATTCGGGAAGGCTACGGAGACCGGCTGGTCCTGAGCAACGACGTTTCCCGCCGGACCTATTTCACCTCTGCGGGCGGCCCGGGCTATGTGGCGGTGATGCGCTCTGTGGTTCCCCTTCTCCGCCAGCGGGGAGCCACGGAGGAGGAGATCAGAAAGCTTCTGGTGGACAACCCTGCCCGTATCCTGGACAATGACTGGAGGTCGGCCCCATGTTCCTGAACCGACTCAGACAAAATAATCCGGCTCTGCTTCAATACGCCTTTGAGGCCCACCAGCGGGGAGACATTCTGCCGGACACCTATTTGCTGGACCTGGATGTCATCTTGGAAAATGGACGGCGGATGGTAAATATTGCCCAGGAAAACGGGATCGTCCTTTACTTTATGCTCAAGCAGATCGGTCGGAATCCCCTGGTGGCCAGAAAGCTGATGGAGATCGGCTTCCAGGGCTGCGTGGCTGTGGATTTCCGGGAGGCCCTGCGGATGGTCGAGGAGGGGATCCATCTGGGCAATGTGGGACACCTGGTCCAAGTTCCCCGTCACGCCCTGAAAACGATCCTGGCCGCCCGGCCCGATGTGGTCACCGTCTACACCCGGGAAAAGATCCAGGAGATCGACCAGGCGGCAGGGGAATTGGGGCTCTGTCAGCCCCTGCTCCTTCGGATCACGGACAAGGATGCGCAACTGTACTCCGGTCAGACTGGCGGATTCCGTTCAGAGGAACTGCCGGAGCTGTTCCAGATGATCGAAGCCCTGCCTCACGTAAAGCTGGGGGGCTTCACCACCTTCCCCGCCCTGCTCTATGAGGAGGCCACGGGCGCCATCGCTCCCACCCCCAATGTGAAAGGGCTGGAGCGGGCGGTAGCGCTGGCTAAGGAGAAAGGGTGGAAAGACCTTATCGTCAATATTCCCAGCGCCACCTGCGTCTCCTCCATCCCCCTGATCCGGACCCTGGGCGGCAACAACGGGGAACCGGGCCACGGCCTGACGGGCACCACCCCCCTTCACAGGGACACCGATCAGCCCGAGCGGGTGGGGTATGTTTATGTGTCAGAGGTATCCCACAACTTTGACGGTCACGCCTACTGTTACGGCGGCGGTCACTACCGGCGGGGGCATATGGAAAACGCCCTGGTGGGAAGTTCCCCCACGGAGTGCCGCCGCATGAAGGCGGTTCCTCCCAATGAGGACTCCATCGACTACTACTACGAGCTGGAGGAAAGCTGCCAGGTCAGCGACACCGTGATCCTGTGCCACCGCACTCAGATATTCACCGTCCGCAGCGAGGTCGTGGTGGTGGAGGGACTCAGCTCTGGAAATCCGGTTATTGCAGGCAGATACTCCTCTCTGGGCCGGGAGCTTTCAAAGGAGTGGCAAACGTGAAAGGAAACTATGAGCTGCAGCACAAAGTGGCACTTCTGAACCCCTACGGCTCCGTAGTCAGGGCCTTTGACGCCGATCCTGACGCCATCCTGGTGGGGATCAAGAATATCCACTCCATTCCCAACACCCTCATGCACCGGCTGGAACCTCACGGCTTTGCCCTGCACACCATCGACAAGAAATCCCAGCTGGCGGGCCGGGCAGTGGACACCGAGCTTATCAACCCCATCACCGGCCACTATATGTCCGGCTCCTCCTCGGGGACGGCTATCAACGTCTTTGCTGGGATCAACGACCTGGGCATCGGCAACGATGGGGGCGGCAGCGTGCTGGCACCCGCCATGTGCGTAAATATTCTGGCCTTTCTCTCCCGGCGGATCGAGGCCCAGCGGGACAATCAGGGACACAAGCCCAATACCGACGGGATCATCGCCGGTAACTCCATCGGGTTTATGGCCCGGGATAAGGAACTTTTATACCGGGCCATCCAATGTGCCACGGGCCTCACTGCTGCGGAGGATTATGGACAGGTCGTCAGCGACCGGGAATACCCCGGCGTTCGCTCGGAGGTCTGGCAGCTTATGGACTGTCACGCTCCCAGAGGAGAACTGACAGCCTGGCTCAGTGAAACCCTAAAGCAGTGTGACGTATTGATGGTGACCGAAGGGCCGGTGGACCTCCACGGTTTCGGCGACTCTCTCTTTGGCCACTTTGACGAGAGGACCGGGGCCATCCAGCGTCAGGCGGAAAAGGGCTATGTCCGGGTCGCCAACATTGCCCAGGCCACCGCCCTGGCCCTTCCCCAGGAGGGGCTGGGCATGAGCACCCTTCTTCTCTGTGAAGATAAGGAGGAGAAGATCAGAAAGCTCCTTTGCCTGGGCCTTGCCATACAGGAGGCCCACGATCCGCTGATCGAGCGGTATTTTCTGGACCTGAACAATTACTTTATGGAAGGATATGAGATTTGAGTATGGAAGCATATCCGTTGGAGAGTATCACCCTTGAGGAGGCCATGGAAAAGCAGTTTCGGCTTTTGGACTGTATGACCCGCTGCTTTACCGGATCCGAGAGCCTGACCCGTGGGGACCTGGGGGTCAGACAGCCGGGGAACCAGCCGGTCACCACCCGAAAGGTGGAGGAGGTCCTGGCCCGGTTTTTCCAGACAGAGGACGCCATCCTGGTCCGGGGTTCCGGCACCGGAGCCATTCGCTACGGCCTGTCTGCCATCCTTCCTGCCGGAGGGACCCTGCTGGTCCACGACGCACCGGTATACTCCACCACTGCCACCAGCATTGAGATGTTCGGCTATCATATGGTGTCCGCCGACTTTAACGACCTGCCCCAGCTGGAAAAGGCCCTGCAGGCCCACCCGGAGGTCTCTGCCGCCCTGGTCCAGCACTCCCGGCAGCGGCCGGAGGACTCCTATGACCTGGGGGAGGTCATTGCCGCCATCCAAAGGGTTCGGGATATTCCCATCCTGGTGGATGACAACTACGCGGTGATGAAGACCCGCAGGATGGGGGCCGAGCTGGGGGCGGATCTGGCCTGCTTCTCCACCTTCAAACTCCAGGGGCCCGAGGGGATCGGCTGTGTGGTGGGCAAGAAGGCCTATATCGACAAGATCCGGGCCATGCATTATTCCGGCGGCTGTCAGACCCAGGGCTTTGAGGCCATGGAGGTCCTCCGGGGCCTTGTCTACGCTCCCGTGATGCTGGCCATTACCGCCCGGACGGCGGAGGAGGTGCTGGAGCGGCTGAAGGGCGGCGAGGTCAAGGGCATTTCCGACGCCATGATCGCCAGCGCCCAGTCGAAGGTGCTCCTCATCACCTTTGAAGCCCCCATCGCCAAAAAGGTCCTGGCGGCGGCGGAGAAGCGGGGAGGGCTGCCCCACCCCGTGGGGTCGGAGTCCAAATATGAGATACAACCGCTCTTTTACCGGGTTTCGGGCACCTTTTTGAAGACAGACCCCACCCTGGCCGACCACATGATCCGGGTGAATCCCAACCGGGCGGGGGCGGACACGGTCATCCGTATTCTGCGGGAGAGCATGGAGGAGGTCCAATAAAACCATGGGCAAATTCATTGTGATCGTACTGGACGGCTTCGGCATCGGAGCCATGAGGGACGCCGCCACCGCCCGGCCGGGGGACGAGCGGGCCAACACCCTGCGGAGCATCCTGCAGGATCAGCCCGACCTGAAGCTCCCCACCCTGGAAAAACTGGGGCTGATGAACGCTTACGGGACGGAGAGCCGGTATATGAAGTTTTCCCCCGACGCCAATTTCGGAAAAAGCGAGCTGATGCACCACGGGGCGGACACCTTCATGGGCCATCAGGAGATCATGGGCACCCGGCCCAAAATGCCAGAGGTAGTTCCCTTCCAGGAAAAGGTGGACGTGGTGGCCCGGCAGCTGCGGGACCACGGTCATAAGGTGACCATCCGGGAGAACAGCGGCCTGCGGTACGTGGTCTGTGACGACTATGTGACCATCGCGGACAACCTGGAGGCCGACCTGGGCATGTGCTACAACGTGACCGCTCCCTTGGACTTCATCTCCTTTGAAAAGGCCCATGAGATCGCGGAACTGGCCCGCCATGTGGTCACCGTAGGCCGGGTCATCGTCTTTGGGGGCACAGGGAACACCATGGAGGACCTCTACGCCGCCGAGGAGGTCAAGCAGGGGAAGTTTATCGGCATTGCCTCGGCCAAGTCCAAATCTTATGAGCAGGGATATCAGTGCCGCCACCTGGGCTACGGCGTAAACAAGAACGTTCAGGCTCCCACCATTCTGACCCGCGCAGGTATCCCGGTGACCCTTATCGGCAAGGTGGCCGACATCGTGGCCAACGACGGCGGTACCAGCATCTCCTGCGTACCCACCGTGGAGTGCATGGAGTTGACCATCCAGGCCTTTCAGACCATGGAGCGCGGCTTTATCTGCACCAATGTGCAGGAGACCGACCTGGCGGGCCATTCCCAGGACAGCGCCGTCTACCGGGAGAAACTGGAACAGGCCGACGCGGGCCTTGCCAAACTTTTGCCGCTGCTCAGTGAGGAGGATATTCTCCTGGTCCAGGCCGACCACGGTAACGACCCCGATATCGGTCACAGCAAGCACACCCGGGAAAATGTTCCCTTGCTTGTCTACCGCAAGGGTCTCCATCATGTACAGCTGGGCGTCCGCTCCACCATGTCCGATGTGGGCGCTACGGTCTGCGACTTTTTCGGCGTTGAGGCTCCCGAGAACGGAAGCTCCTTTCTGCCTCTGTTGGAGCGCCGGTGACACACAAAAATGGAGGGCGAGTAAATACTCGCCCTCCATTTTTTATTGAAAGCCCCTCTCAGCCTCCACTCTCCATTAAAGGACAGGGAGCTCAAAAAGGGAATACAGGTTCTCCGGAGGGGTAACGCCCTGCTCCACTCCGATCACAGCAAAGGCGGCAATGTCCGCTCCCGCCTTCCGGGCCAGTTCTTTCAGCGCCTCGGTGGTCCCACCGCCGCCGTAGACATCATCCATCACCAGGATCCGCTTGCCCCGGATGTACTCCACATCCCCGTCAGTCAAGGAGATGGTCTGGTCCACCGGTGTGGTGACCGAACGGTAAGTGGCCTCCACCCTTGCCGGACGGGTGCTCTTCCGGGCCACCACCGTTCTGGATAGCTCCGCGCCCTTGGCCTTGGACCAACGCAGGGCCACGGCGTGAGCCAGGGCATTGCTCTTGGCCACGGGGTTCAAAATGGTGTCAAACTCTACCCCTGCATCCAAAAGGTTCTGCGTCAACTCATCCGCAGCGCTCTCGATCAGGCTCACCTGGCCCGAAATATCCAAAAAGCCCACTTGCCGGCCGCCGATCAGTTTAAAGGGCAGGGTAAACTTCCGTCCCCCCATGATGACCTCCAGGCCTTTTTCACCATCCGCTCTCTCCACGATCCTGGTCTCAGCCCGTCCCATCCTTGACCATCCTTTCTGTCTCTGCTGTAATATTTATATGCTTTTCCAAAACGGCAACTTTAGCATATGTATTCTACCACATTTCCACAGCCATTTTCAATAGATAGAATGGATAGAAAGAGGAGGGCCCTCGGCCCTCCTCTTTCCTTTTTGTCATCTGTCTTTGTGGCGGCCTCTTTATCTCTTCTCCGGATCAAAAAGTTCCCGCCCGGCACATAAGCGGCGGGCGATCTGTCGGGAATCGCCGCAGTAGATAAGCCTCTGCATACGCTCAAACAGGGTATACTCCCTATGGCGGTTCAGAGTCCCGTCATCTATATACAGCGCGTCAAACTGATAACCCGGCTCAAAGCTGCCCACTTTGCCAAAGAAGCCGCCCGCTCCCTTGGTGGCCAAATAAAACGCATCAGCGGCACTCAGACCCTTTCCCTCGGTCAGCGTCTTGGACGCCTGAATGGCCGCAGCCATGTTCTGCAGCATATTCAGGCTATGCCCTCCTCCGATATCGCTGCCCAGGCCCACAGGGACCCCCCTGTCCAGGGCCTTTCGCACCGAAAGGAACCGGTCTCCCGGAATATGCTGGATGGCATTGGGACAATATGCGATAAAAACCTTATTCTCTGCCATCAGGTCCAATTCCTCATCGGTGACATAGGAGCAGTGTGCCATCACCGTAGGGGTCTGCCCAAAAAGGCCATAGCGGTTCCACACATAGCCATAAAGCTTTTCCTTCGGGAACCGGTCCCGGACCATGGCCAGGTCTCCCTCTCCCTCCGACATATGGGACTGGACGGGAAGTCCTTCCTTTTTTGCCTGTCCGCCCAGGTAGTCCAGCAGCTCCTCAGAGGTCGCCGGGACAAACTCGGGACTGAGGATATATCGTACCAAGTCGCTTTTCCCACGGGCCCAGTCAATCAGTTCCTGCGTCCGGGCGATGGACTCCCCGGTACTCTCCTGAGCCTCGCCAAAGGCCTCGTGGTCTGAGTTCATCTTTCCCACATAGGCCCCCAGTCCGCTGTCCACCAACGCCTTCATCAGGTCCTTTGTGGCCTCGGTCCCAGTCGCACACATGATGACCGAGCGCATGATCCCGTTTTCCCAAAGACTGCGGACCAGGTCCCGGTTCACCCTGGCGGCATAGTCCAGATCATTGGAATATCGCTGCTCAGCGGGATAGGTATAGCCATTGAACCACTCCCCGGCATCCCCGTCATAGCCCAAGCCCGCCGTGGGGAGCTGTGCGGCGTGCAGATGGAGATCTGTAAAGGCGGGGATCAGAAGTCCCTCTCCCAGCTCCTCCACCGGGCTGGCAGCCAGTGATCCCGGCAGTTCCTGATAGACCCCTTGGACCAGGCCGTCCTCCTCTACCGCCACATAGCCCTGGGGCAGGGCATTCACCTCGCCCAGTTTCGTGCTGTAAAGGATATTCCCATGGTAGATCTTCATATTCCCGCCCCCTTCTTTATCCTTGGATCAATCTTCGGTATACAGGTTGGAGACCGCCTGAAAACAAGGCTCCATCTGGGTATAAAGCTTCCGGTAGATCCCATAGGCCCTGTTATAGATCTCTCTGTTTTTGGGGTTGGGCCTATAGTCCCGATACTCCCCCAAAAAGTTCTGGATCTGCCCCCAGTCGGAAAAGACTCCGGTGCTGATCCCCGCCAGGAAAGCCACTCCCATGGCACTGCCCGGATGGGCGGGAAAAGAACGGACCTCAAAGCCCAGCACATCCGCCGCGATCTGACACCAGAAGGAGCTTTTGGCTCCCCCGTTGGTGGCCAGTATCCGCTTTGGCACATATCCTGCGCTCTCCAACACCTCCAGATGGTGCCGGAAACCGTAGATGACCGCTTCCAATACGGCCCGGAAAAGATGGGCCTTGGTGTGGGAGAGGGTCAGGCCAAACATGACCCCTCGGGCCTGAGGGTCAAACAAAGGCGTCTTTTCCCCCAGAAAATAGGGCAGAATGATCAGTCCCTCAGAGGCGGCGGGGACCCGCTCGGCCTCCTGGTCCATCTGGCGGAATATCTTTGGATCCTGGGTCCCCAGAATGTCCTTGGTCAGCCATTTGACCAGGGAGCCGCTGGCGGCCATGCAGCCGTTGATCAGATACCGGTCCGGAACGATATGATAGTCAAAAAACAGCTTGGGATGGGTATCCAGTTTGTCGGTGCAGTAGAGGATGTCTCCCGCCCCGCCAAATTTGATGAGCAGCTCTCCCGGCTGTGTGATCCCCGCTGCCAGGGTAGAGGCCACATGATCCGCGCTGCCCGCGATCACGGGGATCCCATCGGGAAGGCCCATCCGCTCCTCCATCCCCCGCGTCTGTCCCACCTTTTGGATCGAGTCAGTCACAGGGGGGAACAGATCGGGAGAGATCCCAAACCGCTCCATATAGGCGGTGATCCACCGCCGGGCCCGAATGTCATACAGTCCGCTTTCCGCCGCCCAGTTCAGCTCCACCTGCCGCTTTCCCGTCAGGCGGTATACGATATAGTCATAAGAACCCATTACGGTCCGGACCCTATCAAAAACGGTCCCCTCATTTTGTTTGACCCACAACAGGCGGGGCAGCACATGCTGGGCGTTGGTGTATCCTCCGGTCAGCCTGTAAAGCTCCTCCTGGTCGATCCCCTCTGTCACTTGGCAAAGCTGCTCCACCGCCCGGGCGTCATTTTGCTGGATGGTGTTGCGGACCGGATTCCCTTCCTCATCCAAAAATACCAGGGCGGGGACCATCCCACTGCATCCGATGCCCCGGATCTTGTCCGCCTTATCCGGGTGATCCGCCAGGATCCTGCGCACCGACTCCACCGCATTCTCCCACCAGATCTCAGCCCTCTCTTCCGCCCAGCCGGGCCGGACCGAGAGCAGGTCGTGGGCCACCGTCTCCTCGGCCACCAGTTGACCGTCGTCAGAGATCAGGATGGTCTTGACCCCGGTGGTCCCTATGTCGATCCCCATTGCGTATTGCCGCATATGCGTCCTTCCTTTTCTGAAAGCCTTACAGCCACCCCAGACTCTCCAGGGCTTCCCGCACCTGTTCATGGTTTTGGACCTCCACGTCCGCCCCAGAGGTGTCCTGCCCCATGTTGGAGGCCTTCACCCCCACCACCGTCATGCCGGCGGCTTTGCCCGCGGCGATGCCTATGGGGGAATCCTCCACCACCACACAGTCTTCGGCCTCCGCGGCCAAAAACCGGGCTGCCTTCTCATAGGGTTCCGGAGAGGGCTTGTGGTGTTCCACCATCTCCCGGCTTATGATCACATCAAAATACCGGGCCAACCCAAACCGATCCAGCACCGACAGGATCCCCTTGGCACTGGTGGAGGACACCAGCCCCACCTTGATTTTCCGTTCTGCAAGCAAGGTCAAAAGCTCCTTTACCCCGTCAAAGAGGCTCAATTCGGGGGAATCCAGATAGAGATTGCCGTAAAGCCGGTTTTCTTCCTCCCAAAATTCCTCCGCCGTCAAGGACAGGTGGTATGTCTCTACCAGTGTCCGGGCCGCGGAAAGACTGGTCACACCCACAAAAGCCTGGAGTTCCTCTTCCGCGCACTTGATCCCGTAATGGCACATATGGCGCTGCAGCCGGAGCAAATACGCCGGCTCGCTGTCCACCAAGACCCCGTCCATATCAAAAAGTACACACTTCATCTCACTGGTCCCGGAACTTGTGGACCTCTTCCATAAAGCGGAGGACCCGCTCCTTATCCACCTGGTTTTCAAACACGCCATCATACTTAAAGGTGGTGCCTACCACCGCCGCGTCGGCCACGGAAAGCTGCTGGGCGATGGTCTCCTTCCGGCAGCCGGTGTTGGCAATGACCACAGTGTCAGGCACCGTTTTCTTTACCTCGGCCAGGATCTGGGAGTCAGCTGCCACACCGGCGGTGAGGCCGGAGACGCACAGAGCGTCCGCTTTGCAGTTGAAGACGGTACTTTTGGCGATCTGAGTGATGTCCCGCTGGGCCAGATACCGGGCCGACTCGGGCACAATGTTGAATAGCAGCTTCACATTCTCCGCCCCAAGGGCCTGACGGTGTCGGGCCACCTCGCCGTAATTGGTGTTCCAAAGGCCGAAATCACTGGCGTAAACACCGGTAAAGATCTCCCGCACAAACTTGGCCCCGGTAGCCGCCGCCAGATCCAGGGAGGCGGCCCCATCCCACAGGGCGTTGACGCCGAAGGGGATCTTGATCTCATGCATCAGCTCACCGATGACCCGGCCCATGGCAGCCACCGTCTCCTTACGCACATCGGTGAGGTAGGGCAGGCTGAACTCATTGGAAAACAGCACCGCGTCCACCCCGCCCTCCTGAAGGGCCAGGAAATCCTCCCGTGCCTTATCCACCACCCAGTTCATGCCCTTTTGCTTGTCATAGCCCGGGTCTCCCGGCATTGCCTGCATGTGGCACATGGCGATGATCGCCTTTTCCGTTCCGATCACTTCTTTTAACCAACTCATTTTGAAACTCTCCCTTCACACGCTGTTTATGCCAATTCCACTTTGGCGCCGCGCGTTTTTAAATTTTCCTGCTCCTCCGGAAGCAGGTTTCGATCCGTAATGATCCGGTCGATCTCCGATAGTTCGCACACCTTCACGGGGGCGGCCATCCCGAACTTTGTATGGTCGGCCAGCAGGATGACCTGTTTGCCTGCCCGGATCAGATTCCGCTTGATCCCCACTTCAAAAAAGCCGGTATTGGAAATTCCGAAGTCCACACTCACCGCGTCCGCAGTCAAAAAGGCCGTATCCACCCGCAGCCCACTGATGAAATCCTCCACCATTCCGCCGATCAGCACCTTCTGGTTGGCCCGTTTGATCCCCCCTGTCAGCACCACCGTAACCGATGGGTCAAACTCCACATTGGCCGCCAGGTAGAGGTCGTGGGTGATAATGGTGAGCTCCTTCTTCTCTGTCAGGCAGAGGGCCAACTGATAGGCTGTGGTTCCGGAATCCAGGAAAATGGTATCTCCCGTCTCCACATACCGGGCCGCCGCCTGGGCAATGCGGCGTTTCTCTTCCAGCTGCAGGCTCATTTTTTCCTCGTAGATCCGCTCAGACATACTCTTTTGGGGAGCCAAGGCCCCGCCGTGGGTCCGCTGCAAAAGCCCTTTGAGGGCCAACTCGTCCAGATCCCTGCGGATGGTGGATTCCGATACATGGAATTGCCGGGCAAGCTCCTTGATCTGCACACTGCCATGCTCCTGAATATACCCCAGCACATTTTCCATTCGGTCCGCTGGAATGGGATAACTTGGATTGGATCTCTCGTCCATGTCCTCCCCCCTTTTTTCTGATTATACACCAAGGTGAAATATTTTGCAATATTTTTTATATCTTCTTTGAAATCTTTCAAAATCTTTCATTTCATTTTCAAAAAGAGTGCGGTTCCCCATTGGGGAACCGCACTCTTTTTACCGTTCCTTTTTTTGTTCCAGCTTACTCTCCGCCTGGATGGTGGCCAAGGTCCGGGTGTGATACCGCTGAAAAGCTCCCGGCAGGATCTTCCAGTTTACACAGGTGATGATCCCCATAGCGAAGGGCAGGATCCCCCGGAAAAGGAAGATCCCCGCCACCAGCACAGTAGCGGTAATAAACAGCATTTCCAAGGACTCCCGGAAACATCGGAATGCAAAGTCAAAGGCCCTGGAAAAGACCTTCCGCACACTGGTCAGCCCATACTGCACGATACAGGCAAAGACCACCGACATCTCAAAGGCCAGCATGGTCAAAAGCATACATACGGCCGCCATCGCCACCGAATCCCCAACGGTATTTCCCGCGCTGTAATATAGCAGGTCCACCGCCAGTATCACAAGGATCAGCAGATGGAGCAGCCATACCAGCGTGGACACCCGAAACTGTTCCCGAAATACTTTAAAATAGGTTTTCAGGGGCTGTTTGTCCCTCTCCAGAAGATAGGAGCGCATACTGGCGTTAAGAGCCGTGCAGGAGGCGCCCACCGTGACGATCCCCAGGCTGGTCAGAGTCCAGAAGAATCCCAACAAGATCAGATTCATCACCAGCTCAGACAACCGCTGGAACCGGTCGCCCCACTTATCGGCCTCCATCCGCTCAGCCCCTCAGTTCCAGCTTGCCCAGCGCGATCTGCTCGGTGCTCTCCTTGTCAAAGAGGACGAAATGGTCCCCCTCAAAGGTAAAGCGGATGATGGAGTCCATGGCATAGTCCACGCTGCCAAAGGCCACCGCCGAAAGAGTCACGCCCTTGGTGTCCAGCGACAGCACCGTATCCATACCGGTGGGGAGAGAGGAGATGACCCGTCCCTCGATCCCTCCCTGGTCTACCACCTTCACAAACTCAGGCCGGATCCCCAGCACATACTGCTTGCCGCCGGCGAACTCTACCGGAGTGTTGGGGTGGAACACCACGTCAAAATGCTCTGTCTTCAGCTCGATGCCTCCCTCTACCACCGTTCCGGTGCAGTCCAGGAAGTTCATGGAGGGATTTCCCATAAAATCGGCACAAAACAGGTTGTGGGGCTCACCGTACAGCTTAAGAGGCGGACAGTACTGCTGGAGCACACCCAGCTTCATCAGACATACCTTGCTGGACAAAGTCATTGCCTCAGACTGGTCGTGGGTCACGTAGACAAAGGTGGCCCCGGTGGTCATGTGGAGACGCTTGAGCTCCGCGCGCATATCGTTGCGAAGCTTGGCATCCAGGTTGGAAAGCGGCTCATCCATCAGCAGGACCCGGGGATTGGGGGCCAGGGTTCGGGCGATGGCCACCCGCTGCTGCTGACCACCGGAAAGCTCGGCGGGATACCGGTCAATGTATTCTTCGATCCGCATGGTCTCGCAGATCTCCTGGACCCGCTGCTCGATCTTGCTCTTCTCCCACTTCATGTTCTCCAGGCCGAAGGAGATGTTCCGCCGGACCGTCATGTGGGGCCACAGGGCATAGTTCTGGAACAGGAAGCCCACATTCCGCTTGTCAGGGGAGACGTTGATCCCCTTCTCGGCGGAGTAGACGCACACGTCGTCAAAGTAGATGTCGCCCTCCGTGGGGGTCTCCAGGCCCGCGATCATACGCAGGGTCGTGGTCTTCCCGCAGCCCGAGGGGCCCAGCAGAGAGACAAAGTCGCCGTCCTCAATGACCAGATTCAACTGATCCACGGCCCGGGACCCCTTGGCAAACTGTTTTGTGATATTTTCAAGTCTGATCCTTGGCATATTATTTCCCTCCTACTCCCTTTTCAATGGATGCGCCTGTCAGTCTCTCCACCACAAAGTTCACAAGGAGCACGATGAAGATAATGAGCAGGTTGATGGCGTTGCCGTATTGGGCCCAGCCCTTCTCGTCATAGAAGAACAGCAACGTGGTAAGTACCCGGTTGTTGGCAGTGACCAGAATGACGAAAAGGCTCAGCTCCCGCATACAGGACACGAAGGGGAGCAGATATCCGGAAACAATGGTGGATTTTTCGATGGGGATGATGATCTGGGTCATCCGCTTCCACCAGGGGACCCCCATGATAACGCCCGCCTCCTCGATCTCCGGGGAGAGTTGGAGCATGGAGTTTACGCCGCTTCGGGAGGCCATGGGCAGATATTTCACCGTACCGATAAGGGCCAGGATGGCAAAGGTGCCATAGAGAGGGGGGATGATGCCCCGCTGCTGGGAGAACATGGACAGGTAGATGGCGGAAAAGGCCATGGACGGGATCAGGTAGGGAATAAAGGTCAGATTCTCCACCACCCGGCTCAAAAGGCTTCCCCGGCGGCGAACGATGGAGTATCCCGCCAGGAAGCCCACCGTACCGGCGCCGATGGCGCAGGTGAAGGACAGCTTCAAAGAGTTCAGCAGCGTCTTCCACACATCCGCGTTCCGAAGGATGCCGGCCTTATCCTGGTAGTCGTTGCCTCCCTTGGACAGGCCGATCCAAAAGTCCAGAGTCATATTAGACAAACTGTAATTACCGTCAGTCAAAATTACCGACTGTAATATGAAGGAGATCATGGGGATCACCGACATACACAGCACCACGGCACAGACGATCACCGAAGCGGGGACCCGGGCGCCTTTGAGGCGGAACAGAGAAATGTTAGCGCTCTTACCTGTCACCGTGGCATAGGACTTCCGGGTACCGATCATATACTGGTTCACCATCATAATGACCACCGAAATGACCATCATCAAAATGGCGATGATGTAGCCCACGCCAGGGTTGGTCCCCTGGATGGTGGAGTACATCTCCGTGGTCAGCACGTAGTACCGCACGGGCAGACCCAGGAACTGGGGTACTGCAAAGGAGCTCATACCGCTGGAGAAGACCAAAATAATGGTGCTCATCACCGCCGGCATGACCATGGGGATCGTGATGCGGGTAAACATCCGGGCCTTTGTGGTCTTGAGGATGATGGCCGCTTCCTCCAGGTTGGCGTCCATGTTCCGCAGCACGCCGCCAATCAGTATGTAGGCAAAGGGGGCGTAATGCAGGCCGGTGGTCACAATAATGGGGAAGGGACCATAGGCAAACCAGTTTGGTATCACGATCCCCGTCAAGGCCGTAAAGATACCCGGCGCTCCGCCCACCACTGCATTCTTAAAGAAGTTTCTCCATGCCAGAGCCAGGGTCCAGGAGGGCATGATATAGGGAAAGATAAAGAGCTTTGTCAGCACATTTTTCCACATCATGTCTGTCCGGGTCACCAGCCAGGCAAAGCCGCCGCCGATGAGAATGGCCACCACGCAGGCCAGGACGGAGGTATACAGGCTATGCCACAGGGGCTCCCAGATCAGGATCTTGCTGTAGTTGCTGCGGAAGGCCCGCTCCCAGTGGTAGCTGGTAAAGGACCCCACCGCCTGTCCGATCCGGGATTTCTCCGAGGCATGAACAATAAAGGTATCCTTTACGATGGAGAACAGGGGCAGCACCACCAGATAGGCCAGCGAGACCAGCAAAAGGATCAACAGGATATTGTAGGGCTTACTCAGGAAAGTTTTGACTCTATTGAGTTTTTTGTTCATCTTTCATCCCCCTCTATGCGAAGTGCGGACGGTACGGGGCTTCGGAACCATTCACTTGAAAATGCAGAAAAGGGATGACGAGTGCCATCCCTTTCCCGCCGTTGCATCTACCCTATAAAAGATGCAAATTATTTGATCATCTTAATAAAGTCTTCCACATCAGCCCGGTTGGCAGCGGCAAAGATGGGGTCCTCCTGAATGAGGATCTTCTTCCACTCAACCACAGGCAGATCACCCTCGGCCACAGCCAGGGACTGGTTGCCGGAGTAGTCGCCCATACGGCCGGCCATTCCCTTGTATACAGAGCCGTCGCGCTGGGTGGTGACGCCGTCGCCCAGCCAGCCCTCTTCGGTGAACAGCCACACCAGGAAGGCCTTGGCCAGCTCCGGGTTGTCGGCGTTCTCAGTAATGAGGCCGTAGATGGGGTAAATGAAGCCGGCGACGGGGTTCATTTCCTTGGCGTAATCCAGAGTGAACTTGCCGGGATTCTTGGTGGAGTCCTTGCGGTTCTTGATGTACTTGTTCAGCGTGATCAGCGCGGACCACTGGGTGTCGGACTCCTGCTCGGGGTTGCCGATGGCCTTGGCAATGTTACCGTCAGAGTCGCCGGCCACCAGGCCGTTATTGTATATCATCTTGATCCACTGATAGCCGGCGTTGGGGCAGTCGGAATCCAGCTGGATGTCGGAGCCGTAATAATCCTTGTAGGCAGCCTCCAGAGCGGCGGCATTCTCGTCAGAGGTCAGCATGACCAGGAAGTTCATGTTGACGCCTTCCTTCTCAGGATCCTTCATCTGCAGGGTGCCGGCGTACTTGGGATCGGTGGCGTACCAAATGTTGTTGATCTCGCCGTCGGCCACATAGTCGGTGTTGTAAATAAATACCTTGTTGCAGTAATCCCAGACCAGCAGGGGCTCGCAGTCATCGCCCACCTTGTCCAGGATCTCCTGGTTATACCAGTTGTAGACATAGCCCTCATCCACCAGCTCGGAGACGGTGCGGGCGCCGTCCTGGATGAAGATGATGTCAGCGCCGGAAACGCCGCTGGAGACCTCGGTAGCCACCTGGGTGATCTGGTTGTTGTCACCGATCTGGGTGCCCTCCACCATGTTGATATCAATGCCGAATTTGTTGGCGAAGGCCTCTACGGCGCTGACGGTGACAGAGTGGGTGGAGTAGATGGTCAGCTTGTTGCCGTTGGCCTTGCCGGCCTCCAGCAGCTCCTCAAAGGTAGCCTGGTCCACTGTGGTCTCAGGGGTTTTGCTCTCCTCCACAGGCTGGCTCTCGACCACAGGGTCATTGCCCTCAGGAACAGGTGTTTCGTTGGTCTTTCCGCCGCCGCAGGCGACGAGGCTCAGCAGCATAGCTGCGCAGCAGAGTCCGGAAACGATTCTCTTCATAACAAGTTCCTCCTCAATACTTTTTCTGCACGCTCTCCCTCCAAAACGAAATATCCCCGGCAGTGATCCGCCGGGGACAAACTCGGTGGAGCGAGAACCTTTCATAAATTTAACCACATTTTACTCTTTTTGGCAAGCATTTTTTTACGAAAATGTCAATAGCACCTCTCTCTTGCCCCTCCCCATTTTTTCTGCTTTTTCAGGCATTTGACAGATCCCTTTGGCTATCTGCACAAATTATTCAGAAGAATTTTGGTGCAATCGTCAACATCCTTTTACAGTAAACTTTGCGGTCCTCCGCATAAATGCAAAGGCTTTTCATCCTCTTCCGGCTCTTTTTATTCTGAGGCAAGCGTGAAAAAGAAGACAATGAAAATTTATGATTTTCACAAAAACCGGATTTACTCTGTTGGATTTTTATGCTATGATTAAGATAATAAAATTTCGGATCCGGTTTCAGGAGGGTTCCCATGGATGTCCGCAGATTGGTATTAAAAGAGACCGCCGCGATGGCGGTGGGGCAAACTCTCTGTGTGGCGGCTATGCTGGGTGTTTTCACTCTTTTGGGTCATTTTGATCCCAGCGTACTTTGGGGCGGCATTCTGGGCGGTCTGTTGGCCGTCCTCAATCACTTTTTTCTGGCTGTAGGGGTGATGATGGCCGCCGATAAGGCCCAGGGCGAAGATGTAAAGGGCGGTAAAAATCTGGTCCAGTTTTCTTTTGCCCTTCGGACTGTGCTTTTGTTTATTATTTTGTTTGCACTTTTGAAAAGTGGGCTTTGCAATATATTTGCCTTGCTCCTGCCCCTGCTGTTTACCAAACCTATCTTGCTTCTGGATCAATTTTTCCGAAAGGATGGTGAAGCCAAACCATGAATCTGAATGTGACGGGACCCTTTATCTATTTTACCATCCCCATCTTTGGCGGGATCCCCATCACCCAGACCACCGTATCCTTCCTGCTTGTGACCATTTTTCTATGTTGCCTGTGCGTAGCGCTGGGGAAAAACCTGAGCACCCGGCCCGGTCCCCGGCAGATCCTGGTGGAAAAAGGGATCACTATGATGCGGGATATGGTGGTAAGCACCATGGGCCCCCACAACGAGCACTGGACCCCCTTCATCATCACCATCTTTCTCTGTTCCGTCTGCGGATCCCTCATCGGTATGACCGGCTTTCTTCGCTCGGCCACGGCCGATCTCAGCTGTACCCTGGTGTGGGCCTTGATGGTCTCGGTCATCATCTGGTATAACAACATCAAAAACAGCGGCCTCCTGGGCTGGATCAAGGGCTTTACCGAACCGGTGGCCGTGATGACCCCCATGAACATCGTCTCAGAGATCGCCCAGCCCATCTCCATGGCCTTCCGTCACTTCGGCAACCTGGCCGGAGGCGGCGTCATCACCAGCGTTCTCTATATGGCCCTCTCCCTGCTGTCCACGGCGGTTTTGAACCTGATCGCCGCCAGCGGCGGGGTCGTCGCTGTCGTCCTTGTGGCTGTGGGAGTGGGTCTGCTTCTTCTGCGGCGGAAAAAGAAAAAGCTGAGCCTGCTGATTTTGGGCGGGCTGAGTCTGGCCCTGGGGTTCTTTGGCTTCCTGCAGGCCATGGGCTGGCTGTCCGGAGTACCTGTGCTGGCCTTTGGTATTCCCGCTGTCCTGAGCTGCTACTTTGATATCTTTTCCGGCTGTGTCCAAGCTCTGGTATTCAGTCTGCTGAGTATGGTCTATATCTCAGGCTCCTGTCCCCCTCCCGAGGAGTCCTAACGGGAGCGGAGTAATTTCCTTTGTTTGTTCTTATTTTGAACATATTATAAAATCATTTTATGGAGGTCGTATTTATGGAACACGCGATTTTGAAAGCAGGCTGTGCTATCGGCGCCGGTATTTGTATGGGTATTGGAGCCATCGGCCCCGGCATTGGCGAAGGTATCGCCGTCAGCAAGGCCCTGGAGGGTATGGCCCGTCAGCCCGAGGTCACCGGTACCCTGCGGACCAACATGATCCTGGGCTGCGCCATCGCTGAGACCACCGGTATCTACTCTCTGCTCATCTCTTTCCTGATCCTGTTCGCCGTGAACTGATCCCTCCTTTCCCGGGAAATGAAAGGAGTTGATGGGAATGGGACAATTTGAAGCTCTCGTCGGCGTCAACTTTTGGACGGCGTTTTTCATACTGCTGAACACCCTTGCCATTTACTTTGTCGCCAAAAAGTATTTGACAGACCCCGTGATGAAGATCATCGACAAACGCCAAAAGGAGATCGAGGACACCTACGAGAAAGCGGAACAGGCGGAGGGTGCGGCCCTGGCCATGAAAGAGGACTGCGAAAAGCGTCTCTCCGGCGCCAGGGAGGAGGCGAGCCAGATCGTCAAGACCGCCACCGAACGGGCCACTGCCCGGACCGAGGAGATGATGACCGCCGCCCGGGCCGAGGTGGCCGCCTTGAAGACTAAGGCAGACCAGGAGATCGAAAGCGAGCGGCGTAAGGCCGCAGGCGAGCTGAAAAATGACATTTCCGAGCTGGTCTTGAATATCGCCGGTCTTGTTGTGGAGAAGGAACTCGATCCTGCCGCCCACAAAGGGCTGATCGATGACTTTATCCGCCATGTAGGTGACGAATGATGGCCGCCCTGGAAAAGGAGTATGGCGACGCCCTCTACTCCCTGGCCGCCGAAGAAAACTGCTCTGACCAGGTGCTGGACGGTCTCTCCCTGGCGGTCACCGCCTTTCAGGAGAACCCCGGCTACCTCACTCTGGTCCAGAATCCAGCCCTTCCCAAGGAGGAGCGGCTGGATCTGCTGGATAAAGCCTTTGTGGGCGTCCATCCCTATGTGCTGCATTTCTTAAAGCTGCTGTGCGAGCGCTCTGCTTTGACTTTAACTTTCGGCGCTTTGGAGCAGTTCAAGGCTCTTCTCTATCAGGAACGGGGCATCCTGCCTGTGGAGGTCATCTCCGCCGTTCCCCTCACTGCGGAACAGCAGGAGGCTCTCAAGGACAAGCTGTCTGCCAAAACGGGCAAGACCATTTTGCTGGAAAACAGGCTGGATCCGTCCCTTCTGGGCGGGATCAAGCTGCGCTATGAGGGTAAGGAGCTGGACGGCACTGCCGCCGGTAAGCTCTCAGCCCTCCGCCGGGCATTGACCCAGGCGTGACCGGAACGATTGGAAAGTTGGTGAGACTATGCAGTTAAGACCGGAAGATATCAGCAAGATCATCAAAAGCCAGATCAAGAACTATGAAAATAAGATCGAATCCGCCGAGACCGGGACCGTCATTCTGGTGGGCGACGGGATCGCCCGGGCCTATGGCCTGGAGAAGTGTATGGCCAACGAACTGGTGGAGTTTGCCAATGGCGAGTATGGCATGGCCCTGAACCTGGAGGAGGACAGCGTAGCCATCGTGCTTCTTGGCTCTGACGAGGGCATCAAAGAGGGCGATACCGTCAAGCGCACCGGCAAGGTGGTCTCCGTTCCCGTTGGTGAAGACCTGATCGGCCGGGTGGTCAACCCTCTGGGCCAGCCCATTGACGGCAAGGGACCCATCTCCGCCGTCGAGACCCGCCCCATCGAGCGCAACGCCCCCGGCATCATCCAGCGCAAGAGCGTCTCTGTGCCCCTTCAGACGGGTATCAAGGCCATCGACTCCATGATCCCCATTGGACGGGGCCAGCGGGAACTCATCATCGGCGACCGGCAGACCGGCAAGACGGTGATCGCCACCGACACCATCATCAACCAGAAGGGCAAGGACGTGATCTGCATCTATGTGGCCATCGGGCAGAAGCGCTCCACCGTAGCCCAGCTGGTGGAGACCCTGACTCTGGCCGGGGCCATGGATTACACCATCGTGGTCTCCGCCTCCGCCTCGGAGCTGGCCCCCGTGCAGTACATTGCCCCCTACGCCGGCTGCGCCATGGGCGAATATTTCATGGACCAGGGAAAAGACGTTCTGGTCATCTACGACGACCTGAGTAAGCACGCCGTGGCCTACCGAGCCCTTTCCCTGCTCATTCGCCGTCCCCCCGGACGGGAGGCCTACCCCGGCGACGTATTCTACCTCCACTCCCGGCTTTTGGAGCGGGCCGCCCGGCTGGCTCCGGAATACGGCGGAGGCAGCCTCACTGCCCTGCCTATCATCGAGACCCAGGCTGGCGACGTGTCGGCCTATATCCCCACCAACGTCATCTCCATCACCGACGGCCAGATCTTCCTGGAGACTGAGCTCTTCCACTCCGGCGTCATGCCTGCGGTGAACCCGGGCATCTCGGTGTCCCGGGTGGGCGGCAACGCCCAGATCAAGGCCATGAAGAAGGTGGCGGGCACTTTGAAGCTGGCCTACTCCCAGTACCGGGAGCTCCAGTCCTTCGCCCAGTTTGGCTCCGACCTGGACGCCGACACCAAGCGCCGTCTGGCCCAGGGCGAGCGGATCGTGGAAGTCCTGAAGCAGGACCGGAACGCTCCCGTTCCCGTGGAACTTCAGGTCTGCATCCTCTATGCCGTCACCAACGACTATCTGGTAAATGTCCCTGTGGACCAGATATCCGCTTATGAGCAGGAGCTTTATGAGGACCTGCGCAACCTTCACGACTCCGACGTTCTCTCCCCCATCCGGGATACGGGCGCCCTGTCTGAGGATACCACCGAAGCGCTGAAGAAGGCCCTCAGCGAATTTACCGACCGTTTTCTCAAATCCCACGCCTAAAAGGAGGTGAGGCCCCATGGCGGCTTCCTCTATGAAAGATATCAAACTGCGGATCAAGAGCGTGGAGAGCACCATGCAGATCACCAAGGCCATGGAACTGGTGGCCTCCTCCAAGCTGAGAAGAGCCAAGGAGCGGGCGGAATCCACCCGGCCTTACTTTACCACCCTGCACCAGACCCTCAGTGATATCGCTTACAGCAACACTGAGTTTGTCTCCCCCTTTGTCCAAAAGCGGGAGATCAAAAAAGTATGCTGTGTGATGATCGCCGGCGACCGGGGGCTGGCCGGAGGCTACAACAGCAACCTTTTCAAGACGGTAGCTGAAGCCATGAAAGACCAGTCCCTCTGCGTGCTCCCCATCGGCAAGAAGGCGGTGGAGTACTGCGCCCACCGGGGCATCGAGACGGTCAGCGACCAATATGTTTCGGTGGAAGATCTGAGCCTGCGGGACTGTTTCTCCATCGCCCGTCTTCTCTGCTCCCAGTTCCGGGAGGGAGCCTTTGACGAGCTGTATGTGGGCTACACCAATTTTGTCTCCATGCTCAGCCAGCAGCCCGCCGTTTTAAAGCTGCTGCCTGTCCACTATGAACGGCCCGAGGCCAAAGTCAAAGCCGAGAGCCTTCTGGAATACGAGCCCTCCAGCCAGGAGGTCTATGACACCATCGTTCCCGAGTATGTGGGCGGCCTTCTCTGGGGGGCCGTGGCCGAGAGTCTGGCCAGTGAGCTGGGGGCCCGCCGCACCGCCATGGACGCGGCCAGCAAGAACGCCGGCGAGATGATCGAGGATCTGTCCCTCAAGTACAACCGGGCCCGTCAGGGGGCCATTACCCAGGAGATCACCGAGATCGTGGCGGGCGCGGAAGCGTAACTCTGCGAATCTCTTTTGGAAGGAGACACGCCTATGAACCAGCAGAACATCGGCATCGTGACCCAGATCATCGGGCCCGTGCTGGACATCAAATTTCCCAACGGTCATCTGCCCAACCTTTTAAACGCTATTACGGTGGAAAAGGGCAGCGAATCCATCACTCTGGAAGTTGCCCAGCATATCGGTGACGACGTGGTGCGCTGTATCGCCATGTCCAGCACCGACGGCCTGGTCCGGGGCGCCAAAGCGGTAGACACCGGCTCTCCCATCACTGTACCCGTGGGTGACGGGTGCCTGGGCCGCATTTTTAACCTCCTGGGCCAGCCCATTGACGAAATGCCCGCTCCCGAGACCCAGGAGCGCTGGCCCATCCACCGTCAGCCCCCCGCCTTCGACGAGCAGGAGTCCACCACCGAGATCCTGGAAACGGGCATCAAGGTAGTCGACCTGATCTGCCCCTACGCCAAGGGCGGCAAGATCGGCCTCTTCGGCGGCGCCGGCGTGGGCAAGACGGTGCTCATCATGGAGCTGATCAACAACGTGGCCAAGGAGCACGGCGGCCTGTCGGTCTTTACCGGCGTGGGCGAGCGTACCCGCGAGGGTAACGACCTCTATAACGAGATGAAGGAGTCTGGCGTTCTGTCCAAGACCGCCCTGGTCTACGGCCAGATGAACGAGCCCCCCGGAGCCCGTATGCGGGTGGGCCTTTCCGGCCTCACCATGGCGGAGTACTTCCGGGACAAGGAAAACCAGGACGTACTCCTCTTCATCGACAACATCTTCCGCTTCACCCAGGCCGGCTCCGAGGTCTCCGCTCTCTTGGGCCGAATGCCCTCCGCCGTGGGCTACCAGCCCACCCTGGCCACCGAGATGGGCGCTTTGCAGGAGCGGATCACCTCCACCAAGAAGGGGTCCATCACCTCTGTCCAGGCGGTCTATGTGCCCGCCGACGA
Source organism: uncultured Pseudoflavonifractor sp. (assembly GCA_947575475.1). The sequence continues at coordinate 2,549 of CANPNN010000001.1, read as the reverse complement.
CCTTACCGACCCTGCCCCCGCCACCACCTTCGCCCACCTGGACGCCACCACGGTCCTGAGCCGTGCCATTGCCAGTCAGGGCATCTATCCCGCTGTGGATCCCCTGGACTCCACCTCCCGGATCCTGACTCCCGATGTGGTGGGTCAGGAACACTACGAGGTAGCCCGGGCCGTCCAGCAGGTCCTCCAGCGCTATAAGGAGCTTCAGGACATCATCGCCATCATGGGTATGGACGAGCTTTCAGAGGATGACAAGCTCACCGTCTCTCGGGCCCGGAAGATCCAGCGCTTTCTGTCCCAGCCCTTCAGTGTGGCTGAGCAGTTTACGGGTATGCAGGGCAAATACGTACCTCTGAAAGAGACCATCCGTGGCTTCAAGGAGATCATCGAGGGCAAGCATGACGCTCTGCCCGAATCCGCCTTCCTCTTTGCCGGCACCATCGACGAGGTGGTGGAAAAGGCCAAGAGCCTGTAAGGCCAACGGAAAGGAAGTTTCCTATGCCGACCTTTCATCTACAGATCGTAACTCCCGACGGCGGCTTTTATGACGGCAGCGCGGAAAAGCTGATCGTCCGGGCCTTGGGGGGCGACGTGTGTGTCCTGCCCCATCATGTCCCCTTTGTGACCGCCCTTGGCATTGGCGAGGCCACCGTAGTCATCGGCGGTCAACAGCGGGTGGCCGCCTGTGCAGGCGGGATGCTGGCGGTCACGCAGGACGATGTGCGCTTGGTGGCAACCACCTTTGAATGGGCTGAGGATATCGACAAAAGCCGTGCCCAGCGGGCCAAGGAGGAGGCTGAGCGCCGTATCCAAAACGCCAAGGACGCCCACGAGCTTGAACTGGCAAAGGCTAAGCTTTCCCGCGCCCTGGTCCGTATCAGGGCCGCTCAGTGATCCAGTGCTGATCATCAATAAGCAAATTTTCCACCAAAAAGGAGAAACGCAAATGCGTTTCTCCTTTTCTCTATCTTAGATGTTCGGCCAAGCCCCTGCCTGTATTTTCTTTCAAACCGATAGACCTCCCTCACATCTCCTCCGGATACTCCGGCCGATCCTGGTGACGCAGGCATAGATTGCCTTGGGCTCTTCCGCCGTCACGCGCCAAAAGGGAAACTTGATGATCCCGGGGTATGATATCCTGCCCCCAACTCCCAAACAGGGGCTTTCCCTTTTTTCCTTCCAAAAAGAGTGTCTTGGGAAGGACGATCCTGTGTATTGTGGTCCTTGTTCTCCCCCCGCTCTCCCTGTCTCACACCTCTCCTTCCCCCCCAGAATTTGATCTTGCGTCAGACTATTTTATAAAGGGATCTCAAAAAGGAAGAGACCGGAACTGCACTGCAGCTCCGGTCTCTCTATCTTTATCCTTCAAATCCGTGGGGATGGGTCCTGTGCCAGTTCCAGGCGGTAGCAATAATGGTCTCCAGATCATTAAACTGCGGCTTCCAGCCCAAGACCCTCTTGATCTTCTCTGAGGAGGCCACCAGTTGGGCCGGGTCCCCCGCCCTGCGGGGCGACATCTCCGCCGGGATGGGATGTCCGGTGACGGTCCTGGTCACGTCAATGACCTCCTTCACGGTAAAGCCCACGCCGTTGCCCAAATTGAAGACGTCATTCTTTCCCCCGGCCATCAGGTAGTCCAGAGCCAGAATGTGGGCCTGAGCCAGGTCGCAGACGTGGATATAGTCCCGAACGCAGGTGCCGTCCTTGGTGGGGTAGTCCTCCCCAAAGATGGATATCTTCTCCCGCTGACCGTTGGGAACCTGGAGGATCAGGGGGATCAGGTGGGTCTCCGGGTCATGGGCCTCCCCGATGGCCCCGGAGGGGTGGGCGCCGCAGGCGTTGAAATATCTCAGCGCCACATACCGAAGGCCCTGGGCCTGGCTGACCCAACCCATCAGCTTCTCCATAGCCAGCTTGGTTTCGCCGTAACAGTTGGTGGGCTCCGTCCGGTCTTCTTCCTGAATGGGCACCCGCTCCGGCTCCCCATAGGTGGCGGCGGTGGAGGAAAAGACGATCTTATCCACCCCGTGCTCCGTCATGGATTCCAGCAGGGAGATAGTACCCCAGAGGTTATTGTCATAGTACATGAGGGGCTTCTTCATGGATTCCCCCACCTGAGAGGAGGCGGCAAAGTGGATGACCCCCTCGATCTTCTCTTTCTCAAAAAGGGCGTCCATGGCCCCTTTATCCCGGATATCCACCTCATAAAAGCGGGCCTTCGGGTGGACAGCAGCCCGGAACCCTGTCACCAGATTGTCCGCCACCACCACGTCCCGGCCTGCGTCGATGAGCTCGTATACCGTATGAGAGCCAATATACCCCGCTCCGCCTAATACCAAAATTGCCATCCTTATTTCCTCCTATAAATGGAATTTTCTCCTTTCACGGTATCACGGACAGGCATGTTTGTCAAGATGAAAAAGCCCCTATCGTATCCCCGGTGCACCAGGGATACGATAGGGGCTTTTGTGTTTCAGCCAGTCAGATCAGACCAGTTGAATGACCGCCATCTCAGCGGCGTCGCCGCGGCGGGGACCGATGCGGACCAC